>NZ_FMWY01000034.1:0-40435 GCF_900103145.1 Nitrosospira sp. Nsp18
ACGCCGGAGAATCACTTCGGCTTTGAGGGCGTCGCCTGGTACTGGCACTTCGTGGACGTGGTCTGGCTGGGCCTGTTCATATTCGTCTACTGGCTCGTATAAGCAAGTACATCATACCGCTGGGTATTAATGACCCAGCGGTATGAATCCCAAATAGGTCCCCAGCATGAGCATGGCAAACAGAAAGACTGATAGTCCAACGCGCAGGGTCAAGGACCTAACCGCACGTATGCCGTTTCCTTTATCCTTGATTACATAATATAGCGCGGACGCCAGGCTACCGAGGATAAAGAGGAGAAATAGAACGACGACAATTTTCAAGGTCAGTCCTGTAGTTATTGGGTCTGAGAACAAGTTTAGCCGAGTTCTGAATACTATCCAATGACTATTTTAGGCTGGCAATTCACGCCGCGATTGTGGTCAACAATAGCGGCCACAGCCGGTATAGTAATTTTCATACAACTTGGTAATTGGCAGCTTTCCCGTGCCGAAGAAAAGGAATCGCGGCAGGAGCGGCTTGATCTTCTTTCGCGAGAACCTGCTGTCGCGGTACCGGACATTCCGGTTCGCATCGAAGATTTTCAATATCGCCAGGTCGAGGCACGAGGCGAGTATGTACCGCTACACACGATTTACCTCGACAACAAGATATTTCAGGGTATGGCTGGTTACCAGGTAATCACCCCGTTGAGGATAGGTAAAAGCTCAATGCATATTCTGGTGAACCGGGGTTGGGCTCCAGCAAATCGGGACCGTAATAAATTGCCTGAAGCGCCCGCACCAAATGGCGAAGTGATTGTCTCAGGATTAGCAACGATAGCGACACAAAAAACCCTGGAACTGTCAGCGGACGTTGTAGCGGGTAAAGTTTGGGAAAATCTTGACCTTGAGCGTTACCGGCGCGCTACAGGATTGATGCTGCAGCCGGTAATGATATTGCAAAAAAACGACGTGAAGGATGGCTTGGTGCGCCAGTGGGTGCGGCCGGATTCGGGCGCCGCTAAGAATCTTGGATATGCGTTTCAGTGGTTTGCCATGGCGCTGGCTGTACTGATTATTTATTTGGTGTTAAGTGTCAAACGAAATCGCCCCAAGGAAAAATAGACGAACGCTGATCTTATTGCTACTGCTGTTTTGCGCGCCTATTATTGCTTCTTATGCGCTGTTTTTCTCGGATATAAGGCCCGGCAGCGTTAATTATGGCGAGTTACTCGAAGTTAAAGCCCTGAAAGGGAGCGCTTTAAGTCAAACCGACCAGACGATTTTTCGCATGCGTCAAGTTCGTGGCAAATGGGCATTAGTATCAATTGACTCAGGAAAATGCGATGAGCGATGCCGGGAAAAATTATATTACATGCGTCAGGTGCGCCTGGTGCAGAATGCTGAACGGGATCGAATAGAGCGGTTATGGCTGATCGATGATAATGAAATCCCGTCACCGGAACTCGCACGTGAGTATGAAGGTACCTTATTTATTAATGCGAAGGATAGCGACTTGCTCAAAGCTATTCCCGCCAAGGCTTCGCAGCACGACCATATTTACCTTGTCGATCCTATAGGAAATCTTATAATGCGTTTTCCGAAAGATGTGGATCCTTCAAAGATGGCGAAAGACATCAAGCGATTGCTCAAGGTTTCTCAATTGGAACATGCGATGGGGACGGATAAGCGTCACTGAGCTGATATAGGTCGCGGCCCGAATATTGAAATGAAAGCCGGGATCATTGCAATAGCTGACGGAACCCCGCATTGCAGCGATCCCTCGAAGTCGGTAAGCGCAGGTATAGTGCCTGCACTGAATTAGGAGATGAACATTATGTCTACTACGAGCATTGCCTGGCAACAGACCGCCTCACGTATGCAACACTTCTATCGGTTGACGAAGCCTAGAGTTGTATCTCTTATCGTCTTTACCGCGGTTATCGGCATGTTTCTCGCAGTACCCGGTGCCGTTCCTTTAAACGCGCTGATATTTGGTACGCTGGGTATTGCGCTCGTAGCCGGCGCGGCTGCGGCAGTCAATTGCCTGGTCGAGCAAAAGATCGATGCGATAATGAATCGTACACGTGGCCGACCATTGCCCCAGGGAACGGTCACATCGCCCGAAACCTTGTTTTTTCTTGCGTTGATCGGTGGGACCGGATTACTTATGCTTCACCAGTTGGTAAATCCGCTAACCATGTGGCTTACCTTGGGGACCTTTGTCGGATACGCGATTATATATACCGTCATACTGAAGCCCAACACGCCGCAAAACATCGTCATCGGCGGTGCTTCCGGCGCTATGCCGCCCGTGCTCGGCTGGGCGGCGGTGACGGGCGAAGTGTCCTCGGACGCGCTGCTTCTGTTTCTTATAATCTTCGCCTGGACGCCGCCACATTTTTGGGCGCTGGCGCTGTACCGCAAGCTTGAGTACGCTAAGGTGGGGATGCCGATGCTCCCGGTTACTCATGGCGATAAGTTCACGCGCTTGCATGTCCTCCTGTACACGCTGATACTCATCGCCGTCACATTGATGCCTTATGCGACGCAGATGAGCGGGCTCATCTATATTACCGGTGCTTTGGTATTGGATGCGGTATTTCTGTACTACGCAGTAAAAATATACCTCGATTATAGTGATCAGCTCGCGCGCCAGGCGTTTCGTTATTCCATCTGGTATCTCGCTGCACTATTTACGGTATTGCTTGTGGATCATTACATCAGGTTATAGTAAGCGTGTGAGACTCCTGCAATTCAATTCCCTGCAATTCAATTCGCGCACGATATGGCCAGCGGCGGTAACGCTTCTGGCCGCTCTCCTGCTCACAGCCTGTAATAACGGCAACGCCCCAAAACCGACATTTCTCTCGACGGATATTACCAACGCCGGCTTCGGTGCCGATTTCAACCTGGTCGACCATACCGGCAAAATGCGTACGCTTGCAGACTTCAAGGGTAAAGCGGTAGTAGTTTTTTTTGGCTATACCCACTGCCCCGATGTATGCCCGGCGACAATGGGCAAACTTGCGACTGCGATGAAAGAGCTCGGCCCGGAGGCATCTCGTGTTCAGGTATTATTCATTACCGTGGATCCTGAACGTGATACTGCGCCGGCACTCAAGGAATACCTGTCTGCGTTTGATCCAACCTTTCTTGGTTTATATGGCGATGACCGGGCGACGAAAAAGGTCGCAAAAGAATTCAAAGCCATTTATCAAAAACAGGAGGGAGAATCCCCCGGACATCACACCATGGATCACTCTACCGGTACCTATATCTATGACACAAAGGGAAAGCTTCGGCTATACGTGAGCAGTGAGAAGGACGCTGATGTTTTTGCCCATGATCTTTCTGAGCTATTGAGAACGACAAGTTAGTACACTTGCAGCACAAGCTGGCTCAGCTCCAGATTTCCACTAGTATGACGGTCGGAATAAGCTCAGGTTAAGGTAATACCGCAACTTAAGGAAATAGCTTTCCCGGATTTAGTATATTGTTGGGATCAAACACGCGTTTGATCGCTTTCATCAGCGTTATCGTTGGCGCATCGATCTCCTTCCCGACAAACGCGCGTTTTTCGCTGCCCACGCCATGCTCCCCTGAAAGCGTGCCATTGAGTTCGATCACCAGGTCGAATATATCATTCAGACATTTTTCCGCGCGGCTCATCTCGTCGGCGCAATCCGGATTCACGAGCAAGTTGACATGAATATTGCCATTGCCCGCGTGACCAAAATTGACATTGGCAATGCGATATCTATCGCTCAGTTGCATCAACCCGTCGAGAAATCGAGGTAGTGCCGAAACCGGTACAACCACATCCTCATTAATCTTCTTGGGCGCAATATCGCGCAGTAACGGAGACAATGTTTTACGGGCCAGCCATAAACTTGCGGTATCCACTGTTTCCTCCGCATGGATGAGCCCCTCGTTGCGGCATGCAGAAAGAATCGCCGCGCGCGATTCCGAAATATATTGCTCGGACCCATCCATTTCAATCATCAGCATCGCGCTGGCGTCAGGCGGCAGCATATTGGGGAATCGGCTACGTATCAGGTTGAGCGACCCGGCATCCAGGAATTCAAGCGCGCTGGGCGTCTGCGGCAGCGCCATCACCCGGACTATCGCTGCGGCACAGCTCGGAAGGTCCCGGTAATGCGCAGTGAGCCCGCCATAAGATTGAGGGAGCGGAGTAAGCTTAAGTGTTGCTTCCGTAATAACGGCCAGCGTACCTTCCGAGCCTATTAAAAGTCGCGTGAGGTCATAGCCCACTACGCCTTTGGTGGTATAACAACCCGTCCGGATTATGTCTCCCGCGCCTGTAACGGCCTTGAGTCCTAGCACGTGATCGCGTGTCGTCCCATATTTGACTGCATGTGGCCCTCCCGCGGAGGTCGCCAGATTTCCCCCTATGCTTGAGTAGCCCGCACTCGACGGATCAGGTGGCCAGAAGTAGCCGTGAGGCCGCGCCGCGTCCTGTATCGATTGATTGATAACGCCGGGTTCTGCCACAATCACACGATTGGCGGGATCGATGTTGATAATGCGTAGCATCCGCTCCAGGGATAACGCCACCCCGCCCTGTTCAGGAAGGCTTCCGCCCGAGGTGCCGGTGCCGCGTCCGCGTGGCGTTAGCGGAATTTTAAAGTCGTTACAAAGCGACACTATAGCCTGTACTTCCGCGGTGGTAACCGGAAATACCACCGCATCCGGCGGAAAAATCTTTCGCGTGTTGTCATACGCATAGGCATAACAATCCACCGGATCCGTATATATCCGATCCGCCGGAAGCAGACAGACAAGTTTGGCGACGAAATCAGGCGTAATTACAAGAGACCTCTTATCATCCATCGGCTCCGCCTTTCCATCTTGAAAAAGCACAAGTATCCTGCTTGGCCAAACTTTCCCAAAAGCTTAATCCAGGTACTCGAAAACTTTCACAACCTTCCGAACACCACTTGTAGACCGCGCAATGTTCACTGCACTGTCCCCCTCCCTTACCTTTACAAGGCCCAGCAGATAAACCACAGCATCCTCAGTAACAACTTTAACGTGATTGACCTGAAACTCCCCGCTATCTAGAAAACGGGCCTTGACCTTGGACGTCAGCAATGCATCATTGCTGCGGGAAGCAAACGAACTTACGTCACCTATCGCTATCTCATTGGTGACTTTCCGTACGTTCTCCACGCCCGTCACCAGTTTTCCAATCTCTTTTTTCAATCCCTCGGTTGGAGCCTCGCCAGTAAGCAGCACGTTACGATTGAAGCTGGTGACGTTGACATTGACATCTCCACCCATCTTTTCGCTGATCCGTCGGCCGCTCTTAAACTCAATCCCCTCATCCTCCACGAACATACCACTGGTGCGCCGATCCTGCGACACCGCCGCCCCCGCGCCAACACCCGACACCACGCCGGCCGCAACTAGCACAGCACAGCCTGAAATGAACGGAAACAGCAATATCAGCAACCACTTCAAATTCCGATTAAGCATTCATACCCCTAATAAAAAAGAATAACCGCATCAGCATCATGCGGTCCAGTTCCAGCAATTTCCAACCAATTTGTGGCCTAACCCAGAAAAAACCACACAACTCCCACGGCGGCTATTTCGTAATACATACGAAATAGCTCAGTAGGGTAAATAAAATCCAAAAAAGAAACCTCATTCAATTGAAGTCGCTCGTCCGAGCCGCGGTCATCAATAAACCGCGCAAACACATGCCATTCCATCACGTACGGTATGCTGCTATTCTCCAAATGCGTTCCTGATCCACTCAACCTCCTTGCCGCCATGACCCGATAATAATACCGCGTCGAAACGGCAGGGCGGCTCGAACTTCAGAGCAGCAAGATAGTGACGCGCCGCACATAATAATTTTTTCCGCTTCACAAAAGTGATGCTGCCCGCCGCGCCACCAAAGAAGCGATTTGTACGCATTCGGACCTCAACGAATACCAGTGTCGTACCGTCTTGCATAATGAGATCAATTTCGCCAAAGCGGCAACGATAATTCCTTTGGAGCAAAACAAGATCATGGCGCAGAAGATAAGCTTCTGCATAGCGCTCCGCCTCGCTCCCATTCAACTTGAATGTTCCATATATGTACCGCAGTTAATCAAATGCCGATAAACGACATATATTATTTTACAATACTCTGCATCCCAGCAATCACCCACCACCGCAAAATGCAATCAAAGGAATTACCCTCGCCGGGCGCGTTATATATTGTAGCCACACCAATAGGAAACCTGCGCGACATCACCCTGCGTGCGCTGGACATACTTTCGGCAGTGGATGTGATTGCCGCAGAGGATACTCGCACCACCGCTAATTTGCTGAGGCATTATTCGATAAATAAAAAGATGATGGCCTTGCATCGCCACAATGAAAACGCCACGGTGGACAAGGTTGCCAGTTTGTTATCACGAGGGCAATCAGTGGCACTCGTTACCGATGCCGGCACCCCGGGAATCTCCGACCCCGGGGGAATTCTCGTTAAGCTGGTACGGGAACGCGGATATAAAGTGGTACCAATCCCTGGCCCCAGCGCGGCAGTTTGTGCTCTCTCGGCAGCAGGAATCACCGCTCCCCATTTTCTATTTTATGGTTTTCTCCCAGCCAGCGGTGGGCAGCGACGGCGGGAGCTGGAAGCGTTGAAATCACAGCCATTCACCATCATCTTTTACGAGGCGCCTCACCGCATTCTTGAGTGCCTAACCGACCTGGTTGAGGTACTGGGTGATAAAAGGCAAATAACGATTGGGAGAGAACTGACAAAATTATTCGAGACAATCCACAGTTGCGAGCTCGGCGACGCCTTGGGCTGGCTTCAGGCTGATCCTAATCGTCAAAAGGGCGAGTTCGTACTGCTAGTATCAGGCGCAGTAGCGCCGAACCCGGCGGAATTACCAGAACAGGCGCTACATATGCTGAAGCTGTTGTTGCGCGACTTGCCGCTAAAACATGCAGTAACGTTATCTGCGGAGATCAGTGGCGAAAGCAAAAATACGCTGTATTCGCAAGCTCTTCTACTACAACGCGAGCAAAATCAACAAAAATAGCGATCGGCCCCTCAAATGCCAGCGCTTGGCCTAGTAGACGCTAATTGCGGAAAAACATGGATGTGAACCAAGGCGTTCCAATCAGTAATCCCAGCACATAAACCAGCAGGAGTTCCCAATACTTCATCCGTCCCTGGTAGGCCGTCAAAAACTCAGGTCAAGCATAATCCTGATGAGGCTGGCGCAAGGTTGGGGCAGCGACTATAATACCCGGTCGCATGGTAACATCAACTGGTTCTTGCGAACGTGGGCAGCCCCCACTGACATTTAATTTTTTGGAGAGTCGACTATGAAAACACCTGCTACCTTTTATCACGCTGGCTGTCCTGTATGTGTCGAAGCCGAGCGGCAGATTGCTGACGCTCTGGATACCGACCGTTACGAGGTTGAACTCGTGAATCTCGGCGAGCAAAAGGATCGTATCGCGGCTGCTGAAGCGGCTGGCGTCAAGTCGGTGCCCGCAATTGTCATCAACGGCGCACCTTTCCACATCAACTTTGGCGCACCGATGTCGGCATTGAAGTCCTAATTGCCGGGAATGGCGGGCGAACTGCTCGCCATTTGCATAATATTTCCCATTATAAACACGATATACGCTACTCCCCGTTGCTCAAACCAAAGCTTGCATCCTCTGCATTTCCCTTCCCTTCCCTTCCCTTCCCCTTCCCTTAGGCGCCCCTGTCTGGCGAACACCCGATCTTTATTTTTCCGTAGCATGGCCGAGCATATGTATGCCGAAATAAACTCGAGTTTTCTTCTATACTAAGAAAATATCAGGAGTATTATCATGTCGACCATACCCGCGGGAGGAACAATGGAACTCATTCTATGGCGCCATGCCGAAGCTGAGGATGGTTCTCCGGATACTGCGCGAGAACTGACCGATAAGGGGGTGAAACAAGCGCGCGCGATGGCAGAATGGCTGAAGCCAAGGCTACCCAAAAACACGCGCGTGATAGTTAGTCCAACTGTGCGGACTCAACAGACTGCTGCCGCACTTGACGAGGATTTTGAAACTGTCAAAGAGATTGGGCCTGCCGCGTCGGCGAAAGCAGTTCTTGCAGCCGCTGGCTGGCCAGAAGCCAAAGGCGCAGTCGTGGTGGTGGGCCATCAACCCACGCTCGGGGAAGTGGCAGCGGTGCTTATATCCGGCGAGCCCGCAGGATGGCCCATGCGCAAGGGTGCGATATGGTGGTTCAGCCACAAAACGAAGGGAGGCGTAGAGGAGACGATTTTACGCGCCAGTATTTCACCCGACATGCTGTGACATGGTTAACGGCTGATCTTAAAAAAGAAGCTCACGCCACTTGCCGATCATGATCCGGAGACGGGCCGCTAGATACCTAGCCTGCGATCAAATAGCCATGCTTGTCATGGAATCTCCAGGGTTTACGAGGCATCAGCCTGTTCTGCGCCTCAGGTGGAATAAAGTGTAGGGGAGAGCGCCGACCTCGGTACGGTAGCATTACAAGATGCTGGCTATCAATTAGCTGGATAGGAAGGACAGCAAAGCAAAACATTCGCTTTCTTGCAACATCGGTGAAATTTCCGCTTCCGAGCACCGCAACAGGCCGCTTGTGCTGGCTGCATGGGGGTCGTGTACAATGCATCCACGTGCCGGCGCGACCGGTAATCATTAAATCAATTACATCCGGTACCGAACAGCCGTCCTGGATATCGGGTGCAGGAAGTTAGCTCCTCCAGGCGTCCGAATTTAACAAACGTACACAGTGCCTTTATAGTCGCAAAAATCCCTTGAGTTTTCGCGACTTTTTGCTTCATATACGACACCCCACCCACTGTTTTTTTCTCATCAGGTAACCGCGCATTCCGGTATACCCAATCAAGACCCGCCAAAATATGGAACCAAAAAAAACCGCCAGCCGCCAATCCCTTGGTCTGCTGAGCCTGGCTGCGCTCGGCGTCGTCTATGGGGACATCGGCACAAGTCCCCTATACGTCATGAAGACTGTTTTTGACCCTGCCCATGGACTTGCCGTCAACGAAGGCAATGTAATCGGCGTCATCTCGCTCATTTTTTGGGCACTCATGATTGTGGTCTCACTCAAGTACATCACTTTGATTTTGCGAGCGGACAATCATGGGGAGGGCGGCATCATGGCGTTGCTGTCGTTAGCGAGCTCCTCGGTCGCAGGTCGTCCACGGCTGCGCAATTTCCTGTTTCCCATCGGCGCGTTCGGTGCCGCGCTATTCTTCGGCGACGGCGTCATTACCCCGGCGATCTCCGTATTGAGCGCCGTGGAAGGACTGGAAGTCGCAACTCCCCTACTCAAACCCTACGTACTTCCCATAACGTTGATTGTGCTGATCGCGCTTTTTTTGCTGCAGCAGCGCGGCACAGGAGGCATTGGTACCCTATTCGGACCGGTGACCCTCATATGGTTCACTACCTTGGGACTCGCCGGCCTCGCCAACATTGCTGTTGCGCCACAGATATTGGCAGCGTTTAATCCTATTCATGCCCTCGCCTTTTGCCTCAACAATGGTTGGCTGGCGTTTATTGCTTTCGGCGCCGTGGTGCTGGCGGTGACGGGGGGAGAGGCACTCTATGCCGATATGGGGCACTTTGGGCCGAAGCCGATTCGGGTGGCATGGTATGGATGCGTCCTTCCCGCGCTTACACTAAACTATCTTGGGCAGGGAGCACTTGTACTCTCCAATCCGCTGGCAATCGCCAATCCCTTTTTTCTATTGTTTCCCTCCTGGGCCCTCTATCCTGCCGTAGGACTGGCTACCGCAGCGACAGTGATTGCATCGCAAGCCGTTATTTCCGGGGTCTTTTCGGTGACCAGACAGGCGATACAGCTGGGATTCCTGCCGCGCATGCAGATCAAGCATACTTCGGATCGAACAATCGGCCAGATCTATATTCCATTCGTCAATTGGATGCTGCTGGCAGCCGTGATCATGGCGGTACTCGGGTTTGGCTCGTCATCCAGTCTTGCGTCCGCCTACGGTGTCGCCGTGACCGCTACCATGGTAATTGAAACCATACTTACTTTTTTCGTACTTCGTTATGCCTGGAATTACCCGTGGCTGCTATGCGTTCTGGCGACCGGATTCTTCCTGACGATCGATACGGTATTTTTTGCCGCTACCATTCTCAAAATCGCTCAAGGGGGCTGGTTTCCGCTAGCAATTGGAGCAGTTATCTATTTTGTCATGGTTACGTGGAATCGCGGGCGCCGCATCCTGGTTGATCACTTGCGCTTCGCGGCAATACCACTCCTGCCGTTCCTTGAGTCACTGACTGCGCATCCGCCGGCGCGCGTGGCGGGTACGTCGGTTTTCTTGACGGCTGATCCAAATGGGGTGCCACACGCGCTTTTACATAACCTTGCCCATAACCAGGTCTTGCACGAGCGCGTAGTGTTTTTGACTGTAACGTATATCGAAACTCCCTGGGTTCCAGCAGACGAGCGAATATCGGTAAAGCCATTAGTGGAAAACTGCTACCAGATTACCGTTCGATACGGCTTCAAGGACGAACCCAATCTGCCGTATGCGCTCGAACTATGTGAGCCTTATGGGCTTGTGTTCGAGCAGCTTAAAACGTCGTTTTTTCTTAGTCGCGAGATCGTAGTGCCGAGTCCCGGGGCTGGGATGGCGATGTGGCGGGAACGCGTTTTTGCAACCATGGCGCGCAATGCAAGCAATGCTGCCGAATATTTCAAGCTACCTGCAAATCGTGTTCTTGAGCTGGGTGCGCGGGTTGAGATATGACGGGTTTCAGAATGGATTATTCAGCAAACAGAGTGCACGGCGTGGGAAAAAGAAACGATTTCAGAAATGGCGCGCCCAACACGATTCGAACGTGTGACCCCCGCCTTCGGAGGGCGGTACTCTATCCAGCTGAGCTATGGGCGCTAATATAGATAAGCTTGTCGACTAAAGGAATCTCGGGTAGCCCTCCATCTTTGATAGTGACGTGCTTCGACAAGAACTAATCCAGGACCCGGGCGATAGGATAGCTTTTTTTAAACCCCGCGTCCAACGTAACAAATCACTTTTTGCTTCGGTAGGCGTGAACCTATACAATAATCACTTTACTTGGAGTTATCGTGAGCGCCGCTGAAGACGAAGAGCATTCCTCGATTATTAAAACACCAAAACAATTGATGGTGGTCGTTCTAGCCGCTTTCGTGTTTCCTGTTCTGATTATTTGGCTATTGGGGAAGTATGTTACTGGAGATGTTCCGATAGACCAAAACAGTCGTGCTTTTTCCAATGAAACTGTGGCGCAACGCTTGAAGCCGGTGGGTGAACTGGTGCTTGCAAGTGATACTTCGCAGTCTGGAGCGCAATCTGGTGAAGGAACCGGTGAACCAGCGAGCGCGGTAGCTCCTCCTCCGGCAACGAGTGCGGCAGCTGCTCCAGTAGCAGATGCGGAAGGTCCGGAAAAAATAAAGGCAATCTACACCGCTAGCTGCGCTGCCTGTCACACCACTGGGGCGGCTGGCGCGCCCAAGCTGGGCGATAATGCTGCATGGAGCGCCCGAATCAAGGCTGGCAACGAGACACTCTACAACAGCGCACTTAAGGGAAAAAATGCGATGCCCCCGAAAGGCGGAAATGCGAGCCTCTCCGATGCCGACGTGAAAGCGGTAGTCGATTACATGGTGAGCCAGTCAAAGTGAATCTCTGAGCAATTTCGATAGTAAGATAAAGGGCGATAGGTAAATTACATATCGCCCTTATTTTTATGAAGAATGCCCGCGTTTGTGTATCTGATCTGCCGGAATTATTGATTCCGTAAATATGGCCACGTTCGCGATCGGTGATCTGCAAGGTTGTTATCAGGAGTTTCAGGAGCTCCTTGAGCTAATTCGTTTTGACCCTGCAGAGGACAAGCTGTGGCTGGTGGGGGATATTGTCAACCGGGGTCCGGATTCGTTGGCTGTGTTGCGCTTCGTCAGAGGGTTAAAAGATGCAGCAATAATGGTCCTGGGCAATCATGATCTGCATCTACTCATGGTGGCCGAAAGATGCGTCAAACTTCATCGGAATGATACATTAAATGATATTCTCGACGCGCCTGACAGGGATGAGCTGCTCCATTGGCTGCGGCACCAGAAGTTGCTGCATGCGGACGGTAATTATGTCATGGTGCACGCGGGTTTATTGCCTTCCTGGAGCGTCGCACAAGCTTCGCTCCTGGCGAAAATAGTGGAGACTGCGCTTCGCAGTCCGGATTTCCACGAACTTTGCCGCCATATGTATGGGAACCAGCCTGACCATTGGGACAACGGCTTGGAAGGTTATGAGCGTCTGAGAGTGGTAATCAACGCCATGACACGCATGCGTGTATGCACTGCGGACGGAAAAATGGATTTCGGCTACAAGGGCTTGATGCAGGACATTCCAGCCGGTTACCTGCCATGGTTCGATATGCCCAATCGCGCCAGCAGCGAAGCGATTATCGTCTGTGGGCATTGGTCTGCGCTGGGGCTGCAAATCAGGGATAACTTGATAGCGCTCGACACGGGTTGCCTGTGGGGCGGGAGCCTTACCGCTATTCGCCTTGAAGATCGGCGGCTTTTTCAGGTGTCTTGTGCGGCAGGGGAAGGGATAAGGCATCTGCAATAGCATGCTCCGCACCTCGCGCAAGTTCTCGCCGGTTTTTCCCGCTGCTGTTGATCGGGTCGGCGAAAATCAGTTCCAAGTCAATCCACGGTTGACTTAATATCTGCCGTAACGATTCCAATAGCGAAATCTTGACGTATGGCACTGCCTTACTGATTTCTCCTGTCGTGTCCGTATAACGTATCGCCACCGGATAAACCAGCGCTGCAACCATTACCGCGGGTTGCAACAGCGATGCATGAAAATGGCGAAGCAAAGTACCATCGCTGGTAGTGCCTTCGGGGAATACCGCAACGCGATCGCCAATTGTTAAAGCATCCCCGATATGTTCATTTATCCGGGCGGTATCGCGGCGTTTTGTGCGTTCAATGAACAAGGTGCCCACGTTACGGCTCAACCAGCCGAACAGAGGCCAATCTCGAATTTCAGCCTTGGCTACAAAACGTGCGGGACATACAGCTATGAGAGCATGCACGTCCACCCAGGAAACATGATTCGCCGCCAACATCACGCGCTGCGTTCCGGCGCTGGGCGGGGTGCCGCGGTAGTGCAATCGGATACACAGAATCGCGAGCAATCCGGCGCACCAGTTTTGCGCCATACGCCTTTGTGCTGCCTGACCAAGATGTGGGTAAATCGCGGATTGAACCAGACCCGAAACGATATGCAACAACAGGCGGACGGAGCGAAAAACCTGTATCAGCCGACTATTGGTATTGATTTCGTTTTTCATGTCATTATTATTGCATCAATAATGACATGCTGCCTCAGCAGCAGCGCCAGGTACTTTTTTCGGTCGGTGTCATTGCGCTTCCCGTTATAGAATGCGGCTACCGAAAATTTCAAAGTATCGCTGGTCTATTTCATCCCTGGTGAAGCTGTGATTCTGGCCACCGCGCTCGGCAATTTTCAACGCGCCCATCAGGGAGCCAAGCTGCCCGGTGCTCTGCCAATCCATTCCATTAGTAATTCCGTAAAGCAGGCCTGCGCGAAAAGCGTCACCACATCCGGTGGGGTCCACCAGTTTATCTGCCTTGACGCTCGGGATCTCGATTTGTTGACCATCAGAATAAATTACTGACCCTTCACCGCCTTTTGTGACAATAAGTCCCTTCACAAGTTTTGCCAGCGCTTCCAGCGAACATCCGGTACGCTCACGCAGCAATTGACCCTCGTAGTCGTTAACAGCTACGTAATCCGCCTTGTGGACAAAATCCAGGAGTTCTTCCCCGTTGAACATGGGTAATCCCTGACCCGGATCGAACATGAATGGAATGCCGGCTTCGTGAAATTCGCGTGCATGCTGGACCATGCCGTCTCGCCCATCCGGGGCAACGATGCCCAGGCTTGCGGTTTTTGCGTCCGCTACGTGATTTTCATGAGAAAAATTCATCGCACCCGGATGAAAGGCGGTTATCTGATTGTCCGCCAGATCGGTTGTAATGAATGCTTGCGCGGTAAATATACCCGTAATGCGGCGTATATGAGTTTGCACAAGGTCCAGGCTCGTTAACCGGTACGCATATGGTTGATAGTCATCCCCAACGGTTGCCATGATGAGCGGCTTGCCGCCTATCATTTTCAGGTTGTAGGCGATATTGCCAGCGCAGCCACCGAATTCTCTTCGCATATCCGGTACCAAAAAAGCCACATTCAGAATATGGATTTTTTCGGGCAGAATATGGTTCTTGAAATGGTCGTTAAACACCATAATGGTGTCGTAGGCAATAGAGCCGCAAATGAGTGTATTCATGGGCCTGATGGATAGTGAAGGTTTACGTGCTTCAGATCGGAACGACCATCAAGCGCTGTGCTGTTTCCATACTAGATCCAGCTCCCGCGCGGCCTTTACGTCGTCCAGCCTGCGCACGGGGGTCGTATGAGGCGCGTTTTTTACCAAGTCCGGCTGAGTGTGTGCTTCTTCCAGGATTTCCTTCATCGCAGCGACAAATGCATCAAGCGTTTCCTTGGATTCAGTTTCCGCCGGTTCGATCAGCATGCATTCCGGCACCAAGAGCGGAAAGTAGATGGTAGGGGCATGGTAACCCTTGTCCAGCAGGCGCTTGGCTACGTTCATCGCAGTTACGCCTGTACTTTCCTTCAGGTCTTTCAATGTAACAATAAACTCATGGCTGGCTCGGCGGTTCGGGTAGGCAATCTCGAAACCTGCCTTGCTCAGTTCCGCCATCAGGTAATTTGCATTAAGCGCAGCGAACTCGGCTACGCGATGCATTCCTTCCGCACCGAGCAGACGCACGTAGATATAAGCCCGGAGCAGCACGCCCGCGTTGCCCATATGAGCCGAAAGTCTGCCGATGGATTGCGGTATCTCCTTTTCCGTGAGCCAGCGATAAAGTCCGTTTTCGAGTGCTACCACCGGTACGGGCATGAATGGCAATAGCCGAGGGGCAACCCCGACCGGTGCTGACCCGGGGCCGCCGCCGCCGTGTGGCGTTGAAAAAGTCTTGTGCAGATTGATGTGAATGACGTCGAACCCCATATCGCCGGGCTTCACCTTGCCGAGTATGGCGTTCAGGTTCGCGCCATCGTAATAAAGCAATCCACCTACCTCGTGGACGATTTTGCTCATCTCAGCCACGTTTTTTTCGAACACGCCAAGCGTCGAAGGATTGGTCAGCATCAACCCTGCCGTTTGTGGACCCACCGCTGCCTTCAGCGCTTCCATGTCCACGTCGCCGTCTTTGTCAGTGGGTATTTCCACCACCTTATAGCCGCACATGACCGCTGTGGCGGGGTTGGTCCCGTGTGCTGCATCGGGAACGATGATTTCAGTGCGGGCGGAATCGCCGCGCGACTCATGATAAGCGCGAATCATCGATATCCCGATCAATTCGCCCTGTGCCCCGGCCATAGGCGTAAGACATACTCCAGCCATGCCGGTTACATCTTTCAGGATTTCCTGAAGCTCATACATGCAGGCGAGAAATCCCTGACCGGTACTTTCCGGCGCCCGCGGATGCCGCGCCAGAAATTGAGTCAGCATCGCAAGCGAGTTGCATGCTCGAGGGTTATATTTCATGGTACAGGAGCCAAGCGGATAGAACTGCGTGTCTATCGAGAAATTCTTTTGCGACAAGCGGGTGTAATGACGCACAGCGTCCATTTCAGACACTTCCGGCAGCAGCGGCGGCGCTTTACGCATCAGGTTTTCCGGAATGCCGGCTATCTCCGGACTTGTTGTCGGGGATTGAGAATAATTGCGCCGTCCGGGGCGCGAGTGTTCAAATATCAACATAGTGAAGTCCGATTCTTTGCAGTAAATACTTATTGAAAGGGGGTCCCGCCAATACGGGTTGCCCGGTCGCGTCGTCGGTATCCGGGCCTATTGCAGAGCAGCCAGGGCGGCATCATAGTCGGGCTCATCCTTGATTTCCGGTACGAGTTCAGCATAAATTACCTTATCGTTCTCATCCAGCACCACGACGGCCCGGGCAGTGACTCCAGCCAACGGACTATCGGTAATCGCCACGCCATAATTTTTCATGAATTCGGAACCGCGCATGGTCGAAAGCGTTACCACTTTGTCCAACCCTTCGATATCGCAGAAGCGGCTCATTGCAAAAGGCAGGTCGGCAGCGATTATCAGCACCACCGTATTAGCCATATTGCTGGCCTTTTCATTGAACTTGCGGGTCGACATGGCACAGACCGGCGTATCCAGGCTAGGGACAATGTTGAGTACTTTTTTCTTGCCGGCAAAATCAGCCAGCGTCACATCCTTCAGATCCTTGTTTACCAGCGAGAACGCCGGCGCCTTTTCACCGATTTTCGGAAAATTACCTTCAACTTTAATCGGATTGCCGGCTAAGGTGACCATATTGTTGCTCCTTGTGTGAGGGCGATATCGGTTCGAGTGGTTGAGAATCAACTGACGAGTTACAAATTATCGATGGCGTTCGCCAACTTCTCGGTGTAATTTTCCAGATCAGCAGATGTTTTGGTCTCCGTGGCGCATACGAGCATCGCATTGCCAAGCTCCGGGTAATATTCGTCCAGATTCAGCCCACCCAATATCCTCTGGTTTTTTAGCGCCTGCAATACATCCTTGGCCGGCGCCGGTAGGGAAATCACTGTTTCGTGAAATAATGGCCCGCTGAAAATTCTTTTAACGCCCTTGCAGTTCTCCAGTTTTTCCAGCAAAGCCAGCGTATTCGCATGGGACTGCGCGGCAATGCGTCGCAACCCTTCCGGCCCTGTCAGGGATAGGTAAATGGTGGCCGCAGTGACCATCAATCCTTGATTGGTACATATGTTCGATGTAGCCTTGGATCGCCGGATGTGCTGTTCACGTGCCTGAAGTGTGAGCACAAAACCGGTCTTGCCGTCCAGGTCCGTCGTGCGCCCGATAATACGTCCCGGCATCTGGCGTACCAGCGTCTGCTTGCAGGCCATGAAGCCGAAATAGGGTCCGCCGCTCGAAAGTGGAATTCCCAATGGCTGGCCTTCACCCACCGCGACATCAGCGCCCTTCTCGCCCCATTCGCCGGGGGGAGTGAGTATGGCGAGCGCCATGGGATTGACTACGGCAATAGCCAGTGCGTTTTTGCTGTGAGCCCAATCGGTGAGGGCATCGACCTCTTCGAGCACGCCGAAAAAATTGGGCTGGGGAATGACCAGCGCGGCAAATTCCTCCTTGCCGAACTCGTCCAACGCTTCAACCAGAGTCTGGCCAGATTGCTTGCAATAAGGTAGCTCAACGACGTCGATACCCTGGTTTTTGACGATGGCCCGAACCACGCTGCGATAAACGGGATGAACGGTCGTCGGCATCAGAATACGGCGTGAGGATTTGTGAGAGCGTACCGCCATCAATGCCGCTTCCGCCAGCGCGGAGGCGCCGTCGTACATGCTTGCATTGGACACATCCATACCCGTTAGCGACGCCATTATCGTCTGGTATTCATAGAGCAATTGCAGCGTGCCCTGGCTGGCTTCGGCTTGATAAGGGGTATAAGAGGAGTAGAACTCGCCGCGAGTGGTTATTTGCCATACCGCGGCCGGGATGTGGTGCTCATAGGCGCCTGCGCCTATGAAATTGAGATACCGCCCATCTATCTCGGCGCGTTCCAGCATCAGCCGCGATACTTCCATTTCGCTCAAGCCTGGGGGCACACGTTTCAGGCTACCCGTCTTGAGGGCGGCCGGAATTTCATCGAACAGATCATCAATGGTATTTGCGCCGATACTCGCAAGCATCGTATTTATATCTTCTTCAGTATGGGGAATGAACGGCATATTTTTTCCGCGAAATCATTGAGTGAACGGTAAACCTGATAAATAACCTCGAAAATAACCTCGGGGTTATTTATCAATCGCCGTCGGCTTCGAGTATTTTTTGATACCCTGCATAATCGAGCAGATTATTCAGCTCGCCGGCATTTTCCGGTTTTAGCCTGAAGAGCCAGGCCGAGTAAGCATCCTGATTTATCTTCTCGGGAGTCGATTCAAGCTCGGGGTTGACAGCGATTACCTCTCCTGAAATGGGTGCGTATACGTCAGCCGCGGCTTTTACCGACTCGACAACGGCACATTCTTCTCCCCGCTTGAGTTTGCGCCCCACGTTAGGCGTTTCCACGAAGACCATGTCGCCCAGTAACTCTTGAGCGTGCTGGGTAATGCCGATGGTTGCCGTGCCATCATCTTCGAGCCTCACCCATTCGTGGGATTTGGTGTATTTCAAATTGTTTTGGATACTCATGTCTTCACTCCAGAATTAAATGACAACCGCGTTGCCGTCAATATCAAACCAGGATTTTGCCATTTCGCACGAACGGGTATTTCACCACCTTCGCTCTCAGCATCTTGTCCCGCACTACGACTTGCACTTCATCTCCGGGGGAGACGCTTAGCGGCAGGCGTGCCAGCGCGATAGATCGTTCAAGCGTGGGGGAAAAGCCGCCACTGGTAATTTCACCTTCATTCTGATCGGGGTGCGTCATCACTTTCTGATGACTGCGCAATACGCCCCGATCCAATAATATCAAACCGATGAGTTGTTGTTTTACCGGCTTTTCCAGAAGTGCCTGCTTACCGATAAAATTACGATCGCTTTTCAACTCGACCGTCCAGCCCAACCCCGATTCCAGCGGGTTGGTAGTATCATCCATATCCTGGCCGTAAAGGTTCATGCCCGCCTCAAGCCGTAAGGTGTCGCGCGCGCCTAATCCTGCCGGCGCTACGCCTGCAGCATGAAGCGCATTCCAGAATTCTACGGCATCAACCGCCGGCAGCATGATTTCAAAGCCATCCTCCCCGGTGTAGCCGGTACGGGCGATAAAATATTTATCAAAAAAAACTGCCTGGAACAGCTTGAGATTCTCCGTTTCCGCCTGAGACCCCGCAATGACTTGCCAAACCTTGGCACGAGCCTCAGGCCCCTGTACCGCGATCATGGCCAGATCACGACGTGGAATAATTTCAAGTCCGGGAGCAATCTCATCACGCCGCGCCAGGATCCATGCCAGATCCTTGTCGGCAGTACCTGCATTGACAACCATGCGGAAATGCGATTCTGTGAGAAAATAAATGATGAGATCATCTATTACCCCACCCTCGGGATTCAGCATGCAGGAATAGAGTGCTTTGCCGGACTGCGTCAGTTTATCCACATTGTTGGCGACCAGCCGCCGCAGGAACTCACGTGCAGTCTCGCCCTTGATATCAAGGGCGAGCATATGGGACACGTCGAACATGCCCGCATCACTGCGCACCCGGTGATGTTCGTCAAGCTGGGAGCCATAGTGCAAAGGCATATCCCAGCCGCCGAAATCGACCATCTTGGCCTTCATGTCGCGGTGGGTTTGATTAAGGGAAGTTGCTTTCAAAGATCGATACCTCAAAAAAAAGGGTGAAGTCATGTCATGACTTCACCCCTCTGTCCTTTTTACCTGAGAGATTACGGAATATCTGTTTCTCTATTCCGTCTGCCCCTTCGGTGGCCAACTCAATGCCGGCGCTCTCCAGATTGCCTTTTCACAAGCGGTTCTCAGGGATCAGGATGACCTGCTCCACGCCTGAGCGATTCCGGGGGGTTGCGCCTTCGGCGGCGCCGATGAAACCGGCGCACTCTTCCGCTTGGATATAAATAAATAGCAGACTCGAACTATACTCCAGCAGCCGGGATCAAGACAAGGCATATCACATGGCCGAACTGTTCTTGCCTGCAATTCTAAATAAGTGAATCAACGTGTTTTGACTTTAAAATGGTATCTTATTCAAGCCCGGCAGCGATTAAATTCGAACCTTTGTGCTGCTTATATCCAGACGAGGCAGCGATTTATCCATGATAACGGGGTGTTATGAACGTGAGGTAAAAATGTATCCTGGCCATTTTGGGTTTTCTGAGCAGCCCTTTGCCGATTCATCAGTCACCGATTTTTTTTACGAGGGAGCCAACCGGGGCGCGACGCTGGATGCGCTCATTTATGTGCTTACACATGGTGAGGGGGTAGAGGGCATCATTCAGGTCATCGGCGCTGACGGCAGCGGTAAAACCACGCTATGCCGGTCACTGATAAAGCGATTGCCTGCACAAATGCAAGCTGTTTATCTCGCCAAGCCGGATTTTTCGCGAGAAGAATTTCTCCATTCGATCATGAATGAATTAAATCCCGGAGGCACTGAAAGCGCTACTACCGCTGTGCGGGCCACTGGTGCGATAGAAGAACTGCAACGTGCGTTGACCGAGAAACATGCCGGCAACGGACAAGTCGTGTTACTCGTGGATGAGGCTCATATCCTGTCTGCGGAAGTACTTGAAGAGGCATTGGCCCTGTATGACCTGGAATCGCCCCGTCACAAGTTGCTTCAAATCGTCCTGTTTGGCCAGGTTGAACTTGAAAACAAGTTGGCTTCGCCACAGATGCGCAGGCTTAACGACCGCGTCACTCATCGCTTTGCCCTGCAGCCTTTTAATACTAAAGCAGTTGAAGAATATCTGGTGCGCCGCGTGGGTACGGCGGGCTATCCCCACGCCGATATTTTTTCTGCTAAGGCGGTAAAATTGATTTCAAGGGCTTCCGGCGGGCTTGTTCGACAGATAGACATTCTCGCGGATAAATCCCTCCTGGCGGCATCGATCGCCGAAACCCGCGAAGTAGATGCGCATCAGGTCAACGCAGCCGTTGAGGATTCAGGAATCAAGCGCAGCTCCAGCGGCGGAAGCTGGCAACAATGGCGAGTTTTTCTGGGCCACTGCACAGTTGATGCGGTGGCCGTGTTTTCTACGGTCGCGGTCGTAGCGCTGGGCGTGTTGGGCTGGCATGATATTCGCTCCCCTTCGCCGGAGATTACCTCGCTAGTTGCTTCGATGCCGCTTGAAGCAACAACGCCAGCGCCGGTTTCGATTCCCGCACCCGGACCCGTATATTCCACGATGGTCACATCGATTCCTCCCAGCACTCCCCCTTCAGTTTCAGCGGCTGCAGCAGCGCCTTCCGGCATTTCCCGCTCAGTTTCGGCAGTTGCCTCTACGCCTGCTCCTCCCGAAGCTGTGGCAGGGATAGCACCTTCCGCAGAGAGTAAGCCCGCTGCCGAGATCGGACAACGCAGCACTGCCAGAACGCATATTGCCGGCGTTGAGCTGGCGGGAAATGCATTGCTGGAGCAGCGACTTGAAGTGACAACCAACACCATGCGCAAGACGGATAAGAATTTCTATACGATCCAGTTGTTCGCCACCGAAAACATACAGCCCGACCGTATGGAACGATTTCTGCTACGTGCACGGAGTCAGGTTGATTTATCCGATCTCTATGTCCACCCAGTAAGTAACGGGGATCAGGCCAAGTTTATCGTCACATATGGCATTTATCCCAGCCGTGACGAAGCCGACGCGGCGGTGGCAGGACTTCCAGAGAAATATCAAAGCTCGTTTCAACCGGCCTTGTTTGCCTTGAGCGACCTCCACTGATCCCGTATTTGTATGGAAATTTCCAAATGCTTGTGTTTTCGATATTCACGGCGCGGCCATTTCCAATAGCCGCGGGCGCGGCAATACGTGATGCTACAATGGTAACTGTCCGTTAAACATCATTTTACTCATGCCCGCTCCCTATCTTGCCACTGCCTTGACCGGCCCGATCCTTGATCTGGAGACATGCATCATCAATGCCATGCCCACCATTGAGCACTGGCTGAGCAATGAGTGGCAAAAGCATACAGTGCCGTTTTATTGCTCTGTGGATTTACGCAACAGCGGGTTCAAGCTGGCGCCCGTGGACACCAACCTGTTCCCCGGCGGTTTCAACAATCTCAACCCTGAATTTTTGCCGTTGTGCGTACAGGCAATGATGGCGGCAGTTGAGAAAATATGTACCGGCGCGCGCAGTGTGCTGCTGGTCCCGGAAAACCACACGCGCAATATTTTTTACCTGCAAAACCTGGGAGTGTTGCAAGCCATCATGCGCCATGCCGGCATGGATATTCGCATTGGCACCTTGTTACCAGAGATTACCGCAGCCACTGTGATCAATTTGCCCGATGGCGGCAAGCTTACGCTGGAACCGATCCAGCGCAGAGGGGATCGCGTGACGATAGAAGGCTTTGACCCGTGCGTCGTGCTCCTCAACAACGATCTCTCGACAGGCATACCGGCAATTCTGCAAAATCTCGGGCAGACCGTCGTTCCACCCCTTCGCGCAGGATGGGCGACCCGACGCAAATCGCAGCATTTCGCAGCTTACGACAACGTGGCGCGAGAATTCGCCGACCTGATCGGCATCGACCCGTGGCTCATCAATCCCTATTTTGCCGCTTGCGGCAAGATCAATTTTCGCGAAAAGAAAGGCGAAGACTGCGTAGCAAATACCGTAGACGAGATCCTGAGCGACATTCGGGAAAAATATGTGCAATATGGCGTCAAGGAAGACCCCTTCGTCATTGTCAAGGCCGATGCCGGCACCTATGGCATGGGTATCATGACCGTGAAAGATGGTGCCGAAGTCCGCGCGCTTAACCGTAAGCAGCGCAACAAGATGGCGGTCGTGAAAGAGGGCTTGCAGGTGACGGAAGTCATGGTGCAGGAAGGCGTATACACGTTCGAGAGCATTAATGAAGCGGTAGCCGAACCTGTAATATATATGATCGACCGTTACGTGGTGGGCGGATTCTACCGGGTCCACACCAGCCGTGGAGTCGACGAGAACCTCAATGCTCCAGGTATGCAGTTCGTACCGTTAGCCTTTGAAGATACCTGTCTTATGCCGGATCGTGAAGCCCGGCCAGGCTGTAGCCCCAACCGATTTTACGCTTATGGCGTGATAGCGCGCCTCGCGTTGCTCGCGGCAGCGCAAGAGCTGGAAAAAAGCGAAGGGCGAATCGAGGCTTTGTCGCTTAGCGTGACGCCATAATTCTTTCTTCAACCATTTCATCAGAATGCTGAGCTTGCAGACGCGTTCTGGAAAAACTGGTTTCGCCTTTGTATGCCGCTAGCGTAACCGAGGGTTCATAATTTATGAAAATCGCCTTCGTTCTCGACCACCTCGATTCAATAAAAACATATAAAGACTCGAGCTTCGCCATGATGCGCGAAGCGGTTTTCCGCGGCCATGATCTATTTGCCATGCAGCAGGGCGATCTGGTGTGGAAAGGTGGCGAGACAATAGGACTCGCGCGAGCCCTGCAATTAACGAGTGAGACTGATAAAGGGCGTCCGTGGTATCGGACAGCTGAACCGGAAGAAACGCTCCTGCAGGAATTTGACGCGGTGCTGATGCGCAAGGACCCGCCTTTTGACATGGAGTATGTTTATAGTACCTATCTGCTTGAGTTGGCTGAAAGCCACGGCGCTCATGTCATCAATAGTGCACGAGCAGTGCGGGACCATAATGAGAAGCTCGCGATAGCGAAGTTTCCGGAATACACTGTGCCTACGCTGGTGACAAGGCAGGAACACCTGATTCGCGATTTCCTTGCTGAATACAGCGATATCATCCTCAAGCCACTGGATGGCATGGGTGGTGCGAGCGTGTTTCGCATTCACAGCGCTGATCATAACATAGGCGTGATAATAGAAACCTTGACGCATTACGGTACACGCACGATCATGGCTCAGCGTTACATTCCCGAAATCAACCAGGGAGACAAGCGTATTCTGCTGATAGCGGGAAAGCCCGTGCCCTACACGCTGGCGCGTATTCCCAAGCCGGGTGAGACCCGCGGCAATCTTACCGCAGGCGCCAGGGGCGTAGCGCAGCCACTTACGAGGCGCGATCGGGAAATTGCCGAAGCATTAGGTCCCGCATTATATGATGAGGGCTTAATGCTTGTCGGGTTGGACGTAATCGGTGACTACCTTACCGAAATTAACGTCACCAGTCCGACAGGGATGACGGAAATTACTGATCAGACCGGCTTCAACGTAGCAGGGATGATGTTGGATGCGATTGAAAAAGCATACTCGTAAAAAACGGAATACGGATTGCAGCCACCGCTACGCTATGCCTCCTTAGCCTGCTAAGGAGGCTTGTTCTATTTGAGCACGTCGAACAGGTTGTTGAAATCGTCAGTCCAGGTAGCAAGGCCGAAGAGCGGTTTAATCGAGCTCGTAGCTTCGCGAATCGGCCCTGGCTGCAAGGCTCGCTTATCCTTGGCTATCAATACCCAATCAGTTTTTCGCAACGGTGAATTCTTTGCCTCATCATGGATCAGCACTGACTGCAATCCCTGATCCGCGGCGATTTTTTGCACCACAGGGGCAAGCGATAGGAAAGTATTGGTAACGTGAAAGGCAATGATACCGTCCGGATTCATATGGCGCAGATAGATCGCCACAGCCTCTCGCGTGATGAGGTGTATAGGAACGGAATCGCCTGAAAAGGCATCTACCGCAAGCACATCGAATCTTTGGGGTTTCTCTTTTTCTAATGACAAGCGCGCATCACCTTGCACAATTTCGATGCGAGCCTTACTGTCGCTGATAAAGGTGAATTCGCTTCGGGCTAGCTCGATCACCTGAGGGTTGATCTCATAAAAACGATAAATGTCCCCGGGCTGGCCGTACACGGCAAGGGTTCCTGCGCCCAGACCGATTACCCCTACCTTTTTATCTTGCGATCTGGTGTGAGCGATGGCAAGACCAATTCCGGCGGTGGGCCCATAGTAGGTCGTTGGTTCAAACCGGCGATCCGGGGCGAGATATTGTCCCCCGTGATTTACCGAACCATGATGGAGTTCGCGAATGTTGTCCGCTGGATTATCGTAGTTTTTATCAAGGATCAGCAAGGTTCCATAAAAGCTGCGTTCCATCTTGCGAGCATCCTTTAAATCATCGGATATCTGCGCAAAGAGAAAGTATCCGCACAGCAATGCAATACAGGCAGCTCCAGCAGGCAATAGCTTGCGCTCCCGGAAGAGAGAAAGCGCCAACAAGGCGATAATGATGAATCCAATACCTAGCTCGTAATATGCGGGAAGAACACGCGGGGCGACGAGCCCAACCATGATTCCACCGAGTGCGCCCCCGAGGGAAATCATGAGGTAAAACCGCGTCAAATATCTAGGCGCAGGTCGCATCTGCGCCAATTCCCCATGAGAGAACATGCAAAAGAAGAATAGACCTACTGCGTATAAGGGAATGGCGGTCTTCACATTGTAACCAATGCCACCTTGTAAACCATAAGCGCACGTAATAATAAATGCCGCGGTGGGCATCAAGAAACGCGAACGAACATACCATCGGTCGCTTTCGAAGCAGAGAACAAAGGTGAGCAAATAAATGGTGAGCGGCAGGAGCCACAGGAAGGGGATGGCGGCGATGTTCTGGGTGATATGGTTGGTAATCGCAATCAGAAGCCATGAGCCTGTCGCGGACAGACCGAGCCACGACAGATAGTCGCGCAGGCGTGGTTTCCATCCGCTTTCATGTTTATGGCTCAGAGCAGAAGCTTCTGCCGTCAGGACCCGGGCGTGGCGAAAAAAATAGAAAGCGGAAGCAGTACAAAGGAGTGCAAATAGCGCATACACATCAGACCACGCATAGGCCTGTAAATGAAGGGAAGTTCGCGGCTCGATGAGGAATGGGTAGCTCACCAGAGCCAGCAATGAGGCAAGGTTCGATAATGCGAAGAATCGATAGACGTGAGTACCGATGAGCGTACGAGTCACCCAAGCCTGAATAAGTGGCCCGGTAGTCGATATCAAAAAATAGGGAAGGCCAATCGTACTTACCAGGAGAACCAGTATCAAAAGCGCGGGATCTTCCGTGCCGGAGGGCTTCCATGCCGGATCGGGTATGATGGGCAAGAAGACCAGGCTTACGGCAAGCAAGGAAACGTGGAGTGTTACCTGATAGAGAGGCTTGAGATGCCGCGTAATCCAGTCGGAGTACGCATACCCTGCTAGCAGTACTACCTGAAAAAATACCATGCAGGTTGCCCAAACAGCAGCCGAACCGCCAAACCATGGCAGAATATGCTTGGAAATGAGCGGTTGAACCAGGAACAACAGGAACGCGCTGGAAAAGATGGTGACGGCAAAAAGTGCCATCGTCATCGATTTTTGTGCTGAATTCATGCGCCATTCCCCGCGGAAATCGGAGGCCACTCATAAAACCTTACAGTTGCGACCTTGGTCCTCAGCCTCATACAACTTATACAGCCCAGTTTTTGCCGCCTGTTCCCGCAGAAGATATCGTCATACAGAGATATTAGTCATGCAAGCTTGATGTACGTCGTTTTACTTTAGTCGGTTTATTACAAGTTTGTTGAATAATTCCGGTCAAGCGGAAGTGGGCTTAAAAAGGGCGACCAATCTGATGTTGCCAAGCCGTCGTTTCCCTGCTCATTTCCGATGCATCGAGGCTATCGAGGCCGGGGGGCGAATCTGCCGATAATTCTCAGATGGGCAGGCTCTACATCCGGTCAGCCGCGTGATGCCGACAATGCTAGAATGGCGCGTCACCCCTCTTAGCATTTGTCAACAGCAGGGCAGAACATGATCGGAATTTTAATTATCTCGCACGGCAATCTGGGTGACAGTCTTATCCATTGCGTTAACCACGTCATGGGTCAAAAATCCGAGCAGTTGACATACCTGAGCATTACCGTTCAGGATGACCCCGACGTCGTCATGCCCAAAGCGGTGGAATTGGTGAAACAACTCGATCGCGGTGATGGCGTGCTGGTGTTGAGCGATATCTGCGGTGCAACGCCATGCAATATCGCCAGCCGGCTCGTTAAACCCGGCAGTGTGGAATGCCTTGCCGGGGTCAATCTGCCGATGCTGGTGCGAGCGCTTACTTATCGCAACGAGCCACTCTCAGCCGTAGCCGAGAAAGCGCTATCCGGCGGCAGAGAAGGCGTCATTCGTATTGATACAGGACCAACATAATGCAATACCAGGAGGTCAAAATCCTGAACAAATTGGGTCTTCATGCGCGTGCGTCCGCGAAGCTCACGCAGTTGGCCTCTCGATACCGTAGCGAAGTATGGCTATCGCGGGACAGTCGTAAAGTCAATGCGAAAAGCATTATGGGCGTGATGATGCTCGCTGCAAATCAGGGCGTTACCTTGGGCATTGAAACAACCGGTACGGACGAGGCCGAGGCCATGCAGGCGCTGGTAAACTTGATCGAGGATGGCTTCGGGGAAAGCGAATGAGCTTTGTGCTGCACGGAGTGGGCGTTTCCAGCGGCATTGCCATAGGGCATGCGTATCTCGCTTCGCACGCCGCACTGGAGGTGGCGCATCACATCGTGCCGGAGGATCAAGTCAGCAATGAAATATCCCGGCTCGACATCGCTTTCAATGGTGTCCGTGAAGAGCTTGAAGCGCTGAATGCTTCTGTGGTCAGCGGCCCCGCCGCCCCGGAATATGGCGCATTTCTTGAATTGCACCGGATGATTCTGGACGATCCCACCCTCTCCACCGCTGCTAAAACTTATATTGCCCAGAACCAGTGCAATGCCGAGTGGGCTATTACCCAGCAAATGGGTGTATTAATGGCGCAGTTTGAAGAGATTGAAGATCCTTATCTGCGCGAACGCAAGACCGATGTGATCCAGGTGGTCGAACGCGTGCTGAAAATCTTGCTGGGGCACCCGGGTTACGTTCCGGCGCCATTGAAGCATGATGGCGACAGCATTCTGGTTGCCCATGATCTAAGCCCCGCTGATGTGATTCAGTACAAGCAGCACCGTTTTACCGCATTCCTGACTGACCTGGGCGGCTTGACTTCGCACACGGCTATTGTGGCACGCAGCCTCAACATTCCTTCTATCGTTGCGCTTCATCACGCGCGCAGATTGATCCGCGACAATGATATTCTCATCGTGGATGGTACTCAGGGCGTGGTAATAGTGGGCCCTGACGAGCATGTGCTGACGGAATACCGGCTTCGCCAGAACGAACTTGAACTGGAAAAACAGAAGCTGAGGCGCATCAAGACGACACCTGCCACGACTCTTGACGGTACAGCGGTGGAGTTGCAAGCCAATATAGAACTACCTCAAGATGTCGAACAGGTAAAGGAAAACGGAGCCACAGGCATTGGGCTGTTTCGCAGCGAATTCCTGTTCCTCAATCGCGATAGCTTGCCGGGGGAGGACGAACAGTTCGAAGCTTACCGTACCGTGGCGCGAAAAATGCGGGGAATGCCGGTAACGATACGTACGTTTGATTTGGGCGCCGACAAGAATCTTGACAATGCAAAGCGCGTAGCTGCCAATCCGGCGTTGGGATTGCGCGCTATTCGCCTAAGTTTAGCTGAACCTCAAATGTTCAATACGCAGTTGCGTGCGATTCTGCGCGCTTCCCGTTATGGCCAGATTCGTATGCTGGTGCCGATGCTCTCCAGCGTTTCGGAAATTGCTCAGACCTTGCATTTGCTGGAAAACGCCAAGCAAAGCTTGCGCATGGAAAAGATTCCCTTCGACGAGAAAATACAAATAGGCGGTATGATAGAGATTCCCGCCGCAGCGCTATGCCTCGATGTTTTTATGCGCAAGCTGGACTTCTTGTCCATCGGGACCAACGATTTGATTCAGTACACGCTAGCCATAGACCGTGCCGATGATTCTGTCGCACACCTCTACGACTCGCTGCACCCTGCAGTACTGCGGTTGGTGGCTCACATCATACGTACCGCCAACCGAACCGGAGTACCCGTGGCAATCTGTGGCGAGATCGCGGGAGACATCGTATTTACCCGGCTTCTGCTCGGTTTTGGGCTACGGACGTTTTCCATGCACCCAGCGCAACTGCTGACCGTGAAACGAGAGGTATTGAGAAGTAATCTGCCTGATATCATACCGCTTGCGCAAAAAATACTTAAAGCCGATGATCCGGAGAGAATTCACGGGTTATTGACAAAGCTGAACGGCTGATTTATACCTGCAAAAGATTTAGACCGGTCAACTTGAACCGGCCAGATAAACTGGCTTAGCAGCCACATGAAATAGGCTGGCGCAAAAGATGGAACTATATGTATAGAAACGTTTTTGTGGAATGGAAGGCATGCTCCTGCGACGCGGAGCTGGCTGACTGTCACTGTCAGCTCCCGATAGTGTTAATACATGTCCTCTGTTAACCTTCCGGGTCATGCTGAGTTTTTAGCCGTGCGATGCAGGAAATCAATGTCGGTCTTATTTATTCTACCTGGCGTGCCCCGGAATATGTACTTGCAGACTGTTAGCCCTAAAAAATTCTGCTGACGATCCTTTCACGTTAATGCAAGATTCCGATTCGATTGGCATCGTCGCCCCGCAAACCGCGCGTTTCGACACACCTCTGCATTTAAAAAGCGGACCCGTGCTCGAGAATTACGAGCTGGTTTATGAAACCTACGGCCAACTCAACGCAGCCAGATCCAACGCAGTCTTGGTTTGCCATGCGCTTTCCGGTAATCATCATCTCGCGGGTGTTTATGCGGACAATCCCAAGAGCGGTGGTTGGTGGAATAATATGATCGGTGCGGGTAAGTCCATCGATACGGACAAGTTTTTCGTAGTCGGGGTCAACAACCTTGGCGGCTGCCATGGTTCTACCGGACCCGCAAGCATCAATGCAAAGACCGGTAAATGTTATGGCGCGAATTTTCCGTTAGTGACAGTGGAAGATTGGGTAAGAACACAGGTGCGATTGGCAGACCACCTCGGCATTGATCAGTTCGCCGCAGTGGCAGGCGGCAGCCTCGGCGGGATGCAGGCGTTGCAATGGACGCTTGATTTTCCGGATAGGGTGCGGCACGCATTGATTATTGCCGCTGCAGCAAAACTGACTGCGCAAAACATCGCTTTTAACGATGTGGCGCGCCAAGCCATCATCACCGATCAGGATTTTCACGGCGGGGATTACTATTCCCATGGCGTAGTGCCGCGGCGGGGTCTGCGGCTCGCGCGCATGCTGGGGCATATTACTTACTTATCGGATGACGCGATGGCCGCGAAATTCGGGCGTGAGTTGCGTAACGGGGCGCTTGCATTCGGTTTTGACGTGGAATTCGAAATAGAATCCTATCTGCGCTATCAAGGGGATAAATTCGCCGATCAGTTCGATGCAAACACCTATTTGCTAATGACCAAGGCGCTGGATTATTTTGACCCGGCGCACCAGCACAACAACGATTTGAGTGCGGCATTTCGCGCTGCCAAGGCAAATTTCCTGGTGCTGTCATTTACCACTGACTGGCGTTTTTCGCCAGAGCGCTCCCGCGCTATTGTCAGGGCGTTGCTGGATAACGAGCTGAATGTCAGCTATGCGGAAATCACCTCCAGCCATGGACATGATTCCTTCCTGATGGAAGATCGTCATTATCACAAGCTGGTGCGCGCTTATATGGACAATATTGCCACGTGAGCCGGTTGCAGCGCTCATGTCATACGAATCAGGGTCGAGTGCCGTGGTAAAAGACTGGGTGGCTCATTGCGTCTTTTAGTAAGCTATCTCCGATCAGAGGCCATAAACATCAACTCCGCCCGAGTAGTTGGCCAGATAGAGCCTGCCGTTCGCAGGTGTTGGCGGCAGAAATTTATTGAACACATAGGCCAGCGCCCAGTCCTGGCTGTCCCACAGCTTCTGGATGCGCGATGAACCGTCGCCCCGGGGGACAAAGTTCTCCGGGTCATAGGCCAGCAGACGACCGTTGGTAATCTCCGAGTTGGCGTTGCCATAGGGTACCGATGCCCATAACACTGCCGAACCCGGTGTCGAACCGTTGGCCGACAGGCTGATCATGCCGCCCGGCATCCCGCCTACGCCTCCTGTATTCGGCGATGCCGTTTCGTCGCTCGATGCCAGGAAAGTCAGGGTAAGGTTCGCATTCACCTTCCAGGCGCGCAGGTTCGCATTTTCCCCCCAGCAGAACACCATCCATCCGTGTACCGGCGACTTGTAGACCACGGGCGTCGAGTGTTGGTGATGCGTCTTGCCGTCGAACAGCTTGTTAAGCCTGGTCATGTCGGCTGGAGCCGGACTGATGTCGAAGCCGGGAAAGAACGTGAACCAGGCGATATATTTCGCCTTCGCGTAGTTGCTGGCGATCCTCGCAGGTGCAAAGTCCTCATTTTGCGTCTTGCCGAACGCGCCGAGTCGCAAGATATAGACGATGCCATCCTTGCCCGCCCCGATCGCGCAGGCTAGCTCAGGTATTATGCCCAAGCCGCCGGAGCCAAGGTCCATATCCGTAAAGGCGTTCGTGTTGCTGGCGCCGTCATCGTTATCATTGCCATCTCCCTTTGGCTCCGGCAGAGTCGGGTCGTTGCCGTTACGCGCTGCGTCGCTGAATGGGGCGAACCAATCTGTGGCATGCAACCGGGCGGCGGTCGTCGTCGTAGCAGGATCATACTGCAACTCCACCAGGCACTCGCCAAGATCCGTAGGCGGATCGAAGGCGCCATTGCCGGTCATGAGATACAGCTTGTTGCCCTGCACCGCCGGCGCTTGGGCACCCATCCAGATGCCGCCGCCCGAATACCTTGCGGTCGAGGACCAGGCCGCCGCGATCTTCGTGATGCCTCTCGTGGTTACGTCTACCGCGATCACCCAGCCGCGGTTGCTCGCAAGGCTCTCGGAGACGGAGCCGGCCGCGATGAAAACCGTCTTCGCACCATCAATCGCCCCTATAGCAAGGCCGCATCGCTGTTTGCGGGCCGCGCTCGAAAACTTCTGGCTGGGAATGCCGCCACCCGGATGGTAAATAGCTCCATCCAGGCTCAATGGAGGAGCCAGATGCGATCCATCCACAATGCTGATCCAGTGGAACCAGAAGCTGGCCTTCGCTACGCTGCCATCCGGCGAAGACCACGATACACCGCCCCAGGCGCCATCAGCGAGGTCGAGGATGCCGGTGCTCAGGAAACCCCAGTGATCGTTGATCAGGTAGGTGTCAATCGCCCTGCTGCCCCTTATCGCCACACCCAGTTTTTGGCGCCAGATGGGCTGCCCGGTCGTCGCGTCGTGGGCTTCCACGTAGTCGGACATGATGGCGTGAATAACCAGGTCCCGAGTTTCCCCGTCACGCGTTTTAACGCCTGGTGCGACCAGGGTGGTGGCTTCGGTACCGCGGCCGTCGCCATAAAGCGGGATGGTAAACAACCGGCGAATGCCCTTCCGGCGGACAGATGCTTGGGTAAAGACGACTTCATGGAGGTTGGCATTGGAACGGGAGGGCTCGAAGCCCCGTTGGGTGACCGCGATCGACATATTAGGACTCCTTTATAGCGAGGATTAGAGGGAGGCCGTGTAATGCATAGTTGATTCGAAATCGGATCGGCTTGGTACGACCCCTCGACCTTGCGGAAGTGTCCTCCGCCCCCTTTGTTGGGGCTAACCGCGAAGATAATGGAGGTCCTCAACGTCACCCCACGTCTCAACGGGTGATCAGTCTGCCTTCTTTCGCCATCGATAGCTTTCCATTCCTGCGCCGTAATAAATACTCCTTCTCCCTGTGTCATTCGGTGCGCTATCGAACGCACAGCCTACCGGAATTTTTCTATTGGCAATGCGAGCAGGACGGGAGTAGTGCTCATTTATTTTCGGCTTTCCAACCCCAGTTAGCGCGGCTGTTGTACCCATGTATGCCCCGATAAATAATAACCTTTGGGATAAAGCGGGAGCCGTCATGGAATTCAGTACGTTCACGCTGGATAGCTTAAATTGCTGCCGTTATTGGCCTGCGGCAATTTGCCACATGCGGCAATATGCCACATTGATTTATTGATATGGATAATGAATGCTCAGTCGAGTCGGTTCCGCCAACGGGCATGCCGATCCTAATGACATTTAATATTATTCATAAACAGGGACTACGTATGAAAAAAAACCTCGGATATGCACTTTTCCTTGCTGGCATGACTTCCTTGCCGGCATTAGCTCATGTCGGCTATACCAACCGCAACTTTGGTGCTTTCGATAATACTTACGCTGTTTCCAGCATATCAAATCAGGCAGTTACCGGTAATTACGGCTGGATTGACGGCACGGATGCAGACTACGGCGATGCGCATAAAACACTGGCTTACCGATTTACTTTACTGAGTCCGACAGATGTGACACTCTCGTTCGCTAGCCAGGTTTACACCGCAACAGGGGGTGCTGCTCTCGTGCTCGATGGATTGATACCCGGTTTTTCACTCTATCAGGGGCTTGCGCATGTTGCGCCGATCGGAGCGGATTACGATTCTTCGGATATCTCAAAGGCATACCGGCCCGCTGACACCGAAGGTTCATTCAGAGCATTGAATGACTGGAAAATCGGCAATGCGCCCGATCCGGTAAAAGATTTACCCGCTGCCCTGAGCTTTTTTAAATATGTTAGCCATGCTTACGACGGAACAGGAACGGTCCCCGGATTCGACGGTGTAGCCGATGGCAAGGTTTCGCACACTTTCATGAATCTCGCCGCAGGTGATTATTCGGTGTTCGTGGGAGGATCGGATTATCTGGCCCAGGATATCGCCAATCCGCATCTCCTGAATAAGTATGGCGTTACTGGCACCTTAGTGGCAGGCGTGGTACCCGAACCTGAAACCTACGCCATGCTACTGGCAGGCCTGGGGCTGATGGGTACTATCGTTCATCGGCGCAAATCGAGGCAGGCCTGGTAGATGAGGCGAATGCCAGGCGTCTTGATTGATAAAGCCCAGCTTTCCAGTCATCACTGATCCTGTCTGCGTTCTTCCGGTTCAGCGCGTACTTCGAGGAGTTCGCTTCAGAATGAAATGCATCCGGCACTGATCCGGCCTTCGATTCGGCGTCGGACGTATGTTGTAACGCGAAGAAGATCGGCCAATAACGCGCAGCGGGTCAGACATCATCCTGTAGCAAGTTGTAGGACGCCTTATGTGGCAATATCACAACTTTTGCCCGCTAAAAATTATCCAGCATACGCACGCCTTAGTTCATCAATATCCATCTTCTTCATATGAAGCATCGCTTCCATGGTCCTTTCGGGTTTTTCCGAATTGGCGTCATTTAGCATCTCAAGGATTTGTAAACCGAAGCTAGCGTGGCTGCGAGCTTTCCCTGTTTTCTATGTATGCGTACAACTTTTGCCAATTTCAGCTGAATATAGTCTTCAAAAGAAGAGCTTTTAAGAGAACCGGATTCATGGGTTAATGAAAATCCCGGCTCTCCACCATGAGATTACCCAACAAATGGCTATGGTCTACCAGTCGCTTGGCAATCAGATGTTTAACTTCGCCTTCACGTTGCCATACCCCATACACCGTTAAAAGCCTTGAGTTTAATATTTCACGGCGCTGTTTCCGGACAAGCTGGTTCCATACCACAACGTTCGTTATCCCGGTCTCATCTTCGAGCGTAACAAAGACTACTCCATTTGCCGTTCCAGGACGCTGGCGGCAGGTCACAATGCCGGTTGTTCGAACCAACCGCCCCGTTGGACAACTGTCCAGTTCCATTGCCGAATGTAAATTCATTCGGGTCAATTTCGGCCGCAACAAGGCAAGGGGATGCCTGCGCAGAGTGAGCTCCGTGCTGGCGTAATCAGCCGTAATTTCCTCTCCTTCACGCGCGGCGGCAATGTTGGGCAGCGTCTCCCTCACGGGGACGTCTCGCATCAGATCCAGTTGTTTTATGTGGGATGCGACCGCCCATAAAGCCTGACGTCGATGACCCGACAGAGCCCGTAACGCATCGGAGTGAGCGAGGGAGCGCATCTCAGCGGTATTCAAGGACGCGCGGCTTGCCAAATCGCTCGTATTTTCAAATGGTGAGATTTTTCTTGCCTCAACGATATGCCGGGCAGCTTTAATGCCAATCCCTTTCGCCCTATTCAGGCCCAACCGGACAGCGAGCTGAAAAGATTTATCCATCTGTTCTTCAAGCGTGCAATTCCAGTCACTGATTGTTACGTCCACCGGCCTGACCTGAACGCCGTGCCGCTGCGCATCCTGGATCAGTTGCGACGCGCTATAAAAGCCCATGGGCAAGCTGTTCAGCATGGCACACAGGAAGGCAGCGGGCTCGTGGCATTTAAGCCAGGCCGATACGTAAACCAGCAGGGCAAAGCTTGCAGCATGAGATTCCGGAAACCCATATTCGCCAAAACCCTGGATTTGGCGGAAGATCCGTTCAGCAAAATCGAGGGTATAGCCTCGGCTGGTCATTCCCTCGATTATTTTCTTATGGAAAGAACTGAGCTCTCCTTTTCTTTTCCAGGCGGCCATGGAACGGCGCAACTGGTCTGCCTCGCCCGGAGTAAAGCCAGCAGCCAGCACTGCCAATTGCATCACCTGCTCCTGGAAAATCGGGACCCCGTAAGTTCGTTCCAAAGCGGTTTTGACTTCCTCGCTTGGATAGCTGACCGGCTCCAGGTTCTGGCGGCGGCGTAGATAAGGATGCACCATGCCTCCCTGAATCGGCCCTGGACGAACAATGCCGACTTCTATTACCAGATCATAGAAATTCCGGGGCCTCAAGCGCGGCAGCATGGACATTTGTGCCCGGGACTCGATCTGGAAAACGCCGATGGTGTCAGCTTTGCAAATCATGTCGAAGGTTTTTTTATCTTCCCCCGGGATATCCTGCATCTGGAATGGCTTGCCGTGCCGTATAGAAACCAGATCGAGCGTGCGACGGATGGCCGATAGCATACCCAGCGCGAGCACATCGATTTTCATCAGTCCTACCGCTGCAAGATCGTCCTTATCCCATTGGATAATGCGACGATCCGGCATGGCGGCGTTCTCGATGGGGACAATGCGGCACAGCTTGTCGCGGGTAATGACAAAACCACCTACATGCTGCGATAAGTGACGTGGAAACCCATATAAGGCCGGGATCAGTTGAATCAGCTTCCCGATGATGGAGCTATCGGGATCGAAGCCGTTTTCAATGAGCCGCGTACCAATATCCGAGGTCTTGTCCCACCAGGCAAAAGAACCGGATAACCGCTTGATACGTTCGACATCGAGCCCCAGCGCTTTGCCGATATCCTGGACCGCCGAGCGTGTACGGTATGTGATTACCGTTGCTGCTATCGCAGCACGATCCTGGCCATATTTCTGATAGATATGTTGAATGACCTCTTCCCGGCGTTGATGCTCGAAATCGACATCGATATCAGGAGGCTCATGGCGTTCTTTTGAAATAAACCGCTCAAACAGCAGGCTGCTGCGCTCCGGATCAATCTCGGTAATACCCAGGCAATAGCAGACCGCAGAATTGGCCGCCGATCCGCGTCCCTGGCAGAGAATGCCGCGCGACCGGGCGAAATTTACGATATTGAATACCGTCAGGAAATAGGGCTCATAGTTCAGATCGGCGATCAGCTTCAATTCATATGCGACCTGTTTCCTGACTTTGACCGAGGCGCCTTCGGGAAACCGTCTTGCCATGCCCTCCTCGACCATGCGTCGCAGATAGGCGGCATACGTCTCGCCAGTTCCTGCTAACTCATCCGGATATTCATAGCGCAACTCGTCCAGCGAGAAAGTACAACGTGCTGCAATCGAAATAGTTTCCTGCAAGAGCTGCGGCGAATAGATTTCCGCCAATTGCAATCTTGTACGCAGATGCTGTTCCGCATTAGGCTGGAGAGAATAGCCGCATTCGGAAAGCGGCTTGCCGATACGAATGGCCGTCATCGTATCTTGCAAGGGCTTACGAGAACTGTCATGCATAGTGACATCGCCTGCAGCCACGAGCGGCATTCTGGTGATAGCCGCACCCTGCCGTATTCGTTCGAGCAGGTGATCCTCGCCGGCATGAAGCAATAGCTCGACAGCAGCCCAGCAGCGGCCAGGAAATAGTGACAGTGCCCAGCGCATGTCATTTACCAGACAGGCTTCCGTTTGTGTAAAGCGAGGAATCAATAAAATCAGACAATCTCGCAATAGAGCGAGATGGGGCGCATCAGGGCAGCTTTCGAAATCTGCGCGGCTTATACGATAGGCCCCTTTCTTGTCACGCTGTCTTGCCAGCGTTATCAGTTCGCATAGATTGCCGTAGCCTTCCCGATTCATGGCCAGGCAGACCAGCCGTAGCCCATCCTCCAGGATAAATTGGCTTCCGATGAGAAGATGGAGGCCGGCTTTTTTTGCTTCTGAATGGGCCCGCACGACCCCGGCCATGGAACACTCATCCGTTATGGCCAGGGCGCTATAGCCCAGGCTTACCGCGCGTTCAACCAGCTCTTCCGGAAAGGAAGCGCCGTTCAGAAAGCTGAAACTGGAGCAGCAGTGCAGTTCAGCGTAGGAAGGAGGGGAAGAATATATATCCAAGTGAATACCGAATAGTAGAATGCGGGATAGAGGCAAAGCCAATTTATCCAAACAGCCCCTGCAAATACCAGTCTTTTTTCTTATTTCCCCCTGCTGGGTCGTGCTCGCAGTAAATCCATAACAATTGGCCAAGATTATTTTCCGCAATAAAATAGTCGCGCGTGATCGCGTCATCGTCCCACCAGCCTGCCTCGATTCGCTCCGGTCCTGAAATTAATTTCAACAGCGACCCATAAACTGGCCGCTGACGTTGCAACTTCAGTTCCAGCGGTCTTTCCATTAACCAGGCAGGACGGATTAATTCCGATGGAATTCTGTCCCGATGCGTTCCCCGCCATGAAAATCCACCTATTCCTGAAGCGTTGAATCTTTGACTGCATTCCGGCCGATAGTCAGAGACAGCTTGCAGACTGGTGATGGCTGGCGGCCCCAGGCGGGACGAAAGTTTTTCAATAAACCGGCTTAATGAAGTCGCTTCCGATTGCGCGGTCGGGAACAGTTCCAGATTAGCCTCTATTCCCGCTGTTATTTCGTCCGCTATCAGTTCCAATCCGCAAACCGGAGCCATCAATTTTGTACGCTCCAGGCGTTCATGCAGCAAGATCATTAAATGATCGGGGTCATCACTTTGCTCGGAAAGCCGTATGTTGATAGGCGTGGATCGGTGTGGCTGCCGGGCAGAATGCTCATGATGCAGAATGAGTGAGAACGCTAAAACTGCCGCATAGCGTGAAACCAGCCAACCGCACATTTGCTCGATCATCCGCTGTACGGGAAGCAGCAACATTCCGACATTTTCAACTTGCGTCATTAATTCCATCTTTTGCTGGAAATATTCTGGTGCTTCAAACCATTTTTGGGGATCTGGTGAGTCGCCGTAAGCTTGATCCAGTTCCATTAGAAGGCCCGTACCAAATCGACGTGCTGTTCCTCCACGAGGCAATTTCCGTAAATCAGCCAGCGTTTTGCAGCCTATTCCGCGAATGACCTCAAGATGAGCCTGGGCCGACTCCAGCAAACTGACGGGCAAGAAGTCGATCAATGAGTGGAATTTAGTCCCTGCGCCATTGATGACGGTTTGAGGTGGTGCGGACTGTGCGAGAAGCCATGCTCCCCTGGCAGTGGGAGCCGCACCCACGCAGAGTTGCAAGCCTTGTGCAGCCACTGCCCGGTTGAGTAATCGGCACAATTTTTTCAGGCCGCCAAACAGCTTCAAACTTCCGGAAACTTCGGCGATCAGGCCGCTGCATTGCATCACAATATTGGGGGTGAAACGCAAAGCGGCATACGCAGCTTCCTGCAACGCTTTCATTTCTTCATTCGGGTCATGCTCCAATACCACCAAGTCGGGAAAAAGAGACAGGGCACTTGCCAAGGGTTGATGAGCCGTTACTCCCCATTGTTGCGCCGCCTTATTGGCCTGCTGGATATAAGCCTGATTACCCTTGCGAACAGTCACCGCCATTGCGGGGATCAGTGCGGCAGGAAACCGGCGTTCTATCCAGTCAAGTGATAATGTTGGGCAATATAGAGCGATCCACAGCATTGTGATCCAAGGCTCAACAGTGGGCTAAAGCAGGTCTGGATACAGCGGAGCCCAGGAAGGGCTTGATCTGGGGGAGGACAATATAAATGGGCAATACAGCCGGGGCGCCCCGCCGTTTCAGCAAACGCACAGAAAGAGTATGCTGTGCTACCGGACCGAGCAATATTCTGAGTGGGGCCGCGGAGGATTCAAACTGCGCGCTTGCCGGCCTGAACAAGAAAATCAGACTGGCAGCCGTCCGCGCGATAACCTGTAATCTGCGCGTCGTTTGCAGGCTGGATTCGGGCAACCAGCCGATAACCGCTCCGAAAGCGGCGCTTTTGATCCCTTGTTCAAGTACCCATAATCGCTCGTCGGGTTTGTAAACTCTGGCAATTACAATGCGCCGACTATCAATATGCAGGTTCTCCCACGCATGCATATAAGGAATATAAGGTGGACCAACCAATAGAATATTCCTCCCGTCCCCGGTGAGCTGTCCAAGCGGTCGACCCAGTAATCTGATTTCTCCCAGTCCTTCTGCCGGTAGCAGCAATTCCGTCAGATTGTGAACAGGCCATCCCCCTCCAGGCAAAGCTTTGTCCAGTTCATCAAAACCACTGGAAACAACCGGATCAGCCGAAGATCCTGATGCGTCACCCCGCCATATCCTGTTTTTAAATCGAGTTTCGATTTGTGAAAGCGATAGCGGCGCCGAGGGTGGAGAGGCAAGCGTCGACATGGCAAAGTTCCATTAACCACGGTTGGAGCCGATGCGGTTTCTGGAAGCAGGAGCTTTTCGAAACAGGCCAACATAAAACCCGTAGATTTCCAGCTTCTGCTCAGGGCGGATAGGCAGGTAATCCCCGCTTCGCCTATCATTACGTGCTTCCAGGTAATAGCCTTCTTTGTCCCTGGCCAGAACCTTGAGAGTGAATTCGTTATCTACAATAGCCAATACGACTTGACCAGGTGAAGCTGAATCGCTGCGCTCAATAACCACCATGTCGCCCTCGAGTATTCCCAGATCAATCATCGAATCGCCTTTGACGGGAAACAGAATGGTTTGAGAAGGCTTCTCGATAAGATAATCATCTATGCGCAATAATTCAGGCTGAACGTCAAAAGCCTCTTGAGGCAACCCTGCACGGACCCTATGCCCGACCGTTCGCTCGAAAAAGCGAGGTCCCGGACGTAATCTTCCGCCCGGACCATTTTCCAGAAAACCTTCTTCTTTTAAACGCTGAACGATCCGGTGGGTCCAGGAACGGGCCTTTCCGTTCCATAGCACAGATAATTGAGTTGTTGAGGGTATGATTCTTTCTTGGGCGTAGTAATCCTGAAGCTTGCCAAGATAAGAAGAAATGTCGAGTTGCTGCATGACGAGCGCTGAATAGAGAACGATTGCTCTTATTATAGAGAACAATCGTTCTCTATTCAAGCCGCTCCATGTTGACGAATGGCGCCGAATTAAATGTAACCGAAAGGTATTCTGAGAAATAACGTTGCGCCATATTGAAGGTTACCGAAAAGGAGACCTTGATATGGTAAAGAGTG
>NZ_FMWY01000032.1:0-43548 GCF_900103145.1 Nitrosospira sp. Nsp18
AAATCATCTTCGATGCACTAAAATGAATTCCTTTCCTTATGGCACAACGTTAACTGCAAAACTGTTTCGGTAACCTTTTTCTATGGCGCAACGCGATACCGGCGAGAATTACAACATCGCTATTACCATTTTTGGGTCAGCGCATAGTCCGGGCGGTTCGCTGCCAGGTGTGCATCTACTGGACAGTAAAGGCAAATGGCAAATAATTTTGCCGACAATAAAAAAAACGAATGGAGGAAATAAAGCCGCATGGTCTCGCCGGCTGCACTAGCGATAACTGCCACTGGAATCTTGAGTAAGCGCCGACAAGAAAAAATACGCCCCATGGGCTTCGGGTACGATAATTGCTTGATGCTTATCGCAAAGACTGGCTGCTTCCTTTCGGGAAAATTCTAAAAGGAGTGATAAAAGGAGCGATATTAATGATGGTTTTGAGGCGGTAATGGGTGGCTTTCAGCAATCCCTGTTTTCATAAAAGCAGCCGATATACCTGCTTATTCCTGAGTCGGGTGCGTGGTTTATGCGATGTAACGCACAGATGTAATTGGGAAAAACGAAAATGATGACGCTTTGATCGACCTTCAGAAGGAGGGGCAGACCATGGAGAAGTTTTTATTACTTTGTTACAACTCTGTTCTTATATACTGGACCGGCTGGGTAGCATACGGACTGGCAACCAATCTGGGACCTTAAAAAACAGCACAAGCAGGGCAATAAAAATCCGAGGAGGTCGGTTTTTGGATCGCCAACAGAGTTGTTTAATGCTTTAGCTAACAAAGTTTAATGTAGGTGTTTACCGATTTTCTGCGTTAATTCAGGGGGCCTTATCGAGCGCCGTCGTTAATAACGGTAGCGGCGTGGTGGCCCGCATGACGGATCGATCAAGCTGGGGCGTGTATCATCCCCCTTCGGAAACATTTCTATGGGCGTCGGGAAGACCTATTGCCTGGCAGACTCTGCCGTGCTCTTCCCGTTACTTTTTTTACAATTGCACCAGTTCGAGCAAGCGGCCAATGCTGGGTGAGTGAAATTCCCATGAGATTCGATTGGGCTAACTCATCCAATGGCCGAAGCATGACTCATAATGCGGTAACCACAGCGGCATAGCGGCCACCAGAGGCTTGCTGCATATCTGATCTATGGCAAGCCGTGACTTGTGTAACGCGGTAGGCAAAAGCGGTTCATAGTATTATTAGGAAGGCCACCCAGCGCGGCGTGTTGATCTGGCAGGCTTGCGCCTCATAACCCGATGGCGCTTGTGCTGATAACCGCAAACCCAGCAGAACTCGTATCCTTGTCAGCGCGTCCGCAGCGCGTCCGGCCCGGCGATAGCGACTGCATATTGCTTCAAGGTTAATCCGTTTCTCAGGTTTGCCCATGTCGGTAACCCTCGCTTGATTCGGTTATCAACAGTTTGAGCTATCTTCCGGAAATACCTCTTCAGTTACTTTTTTTATGGAGGCAATTCGGAAGCAAACCCCGGCAATACAATGATTTTTGGGTGTGATAAAATCAAACACGTTTTCAGTTGAAGGCTTTCCTTTTGTATCGCTATATAGCCGGAACGCAGGGGGAAAGTTCAATCAAACTTTGTCTGAAAATAATGAATAAGATCTATTGCCCGGATGGTGAAATTGGTAGACACAAGGGACTTAAAATCCCTCGACTGGAAACGGTTGTGCCGGTTCGACTCCGGCTCCGGGCACCATAACAGAGTTCCAGTAAGTCTCAAAGAGTACCAAAACCTTAATAGATACGGGCATTAGCGCTGATAGACCGTTTCAAGCCGTATCAATTAATATCTTGACATACCGTCAGTAATGGCGGTATCTTTGACGGCAGAGCACATACCGTCATACTTAGATACCGTCATGCCTCTCTCTGATCCCGCTGTACGCAATGCAAAACCTTCCGCCAAGCCATACAAGCTAACTGATGGCGAGGGGCTTTATTTGCTTATCAATAATGCGGGGAAATATTGGCGGTATGACTATCGTTTCCAAGGAAAGCGCAAAACGCTCGCGTTTGGCGTTTATCCTGTCATTACCTTGGCTGATGCAAGAGACCGGCGTAATCAAGCCCGTAAACTGATAGCTAATGGCGGAGACCCTGGAGCTATCAAACAGGCTAAAAAACAAGAAGAAAGACAACTCGCCGCCAATACCTTCAAAGCCGTCGCTCTTGAATGGCACAAAAAGCAATCAGTAAAATGGGTGCCCAAGAATACCGCCAGGACATTGAGCCTGCTGGAGCGGAATATCTTTCCCTATATTGGCAGCACTCCCATAGCGCAAGTAACACCTGCGAGTTTGTTGAGCGCAGTTCAGAAAATAGAAAAGCGCGGCAACATTGAAACCGCTCATCGATCGATGCAGATTTCTGGGCAAATATTCCGCTACGCCATCGCCACGGGTCGGGCTCAAGCGGATCTTAGCCTAGTGTTAAAAGGTGCGCTCACGCCCGTAAGAGAAAAGCACCACGCCAGCATTACCGATCCCAAAAAGATAAAGGATTTACTTCTCGCGCTCGAAGGCTATAACGGATCGTTTATTACGTTGTCGGCTCTTAAATTAGCGCCGTTGCTTTTTGTGCGCCCGGGAGAACTCCGGCATGCTGAATGGTCAGAAATAGATTTTCATGCTGCTGAGTGGCGTATAGCGGCCGGCAAGATGAAAATGAAGGCCGTTCACTTGGTGCCTTTGTGTAAACAAGCTTTGGCCGTATTGCGGGAGCTGAAACCGCTGACAGGAGAGGGTCGGTACGTTTTCCCGGGTGTCAGAAGCTATGCCAGGCCGATGAGTGAAAACACGGTTAACGCAGCTCTAAGGCGCCTGGGTTACGATAAAAACGAAATGACGGGGCATGGCTTCCGAAGCATGGCATCGACCATCCTACATGAGCAGGGTTGGCCCCATGAAGCAATAGAAAGGCAATTGGCGCATGCTGAACGCAATAAGGTAAGTGCTGCTTATAACTATGCCGAGCATTTACCAAAGCGCAGAGAGATGATGCAGGCCTGGGCGGATTATTTGGACGAGCTCAAGGCTGGACAGAGTTACACCGTGGCCTGACGGACTTCAGGCAATAAAACGGGGTGTAAAGTGTTGACGCACCAAACACCCCTGACCACAACGCAACCTTTACTGGAGGTACGCATCATGGCTAACGCCAATTCTACACCTATTGAAACACCCCTGGATCGTCTCAAGGTCGAGGACTGTTGGTGGGGCAAATTTTATCAAGGAACGCAAGCAGACCTTATCGGCGCCGGATTGGTTAAGCTTGAGTGGTTTCCTGGGCCGGGCACCGCAAAGACTGCAACCAGAATCGCAATAGTCGACGGCGAAATGAAAGTTCTTCCATTGGGGAGAATGGCGACACGGGAGCAGCAGGAAAAAGGCCTGGTGAAGATTTTTCAGGCAAGCAAGAATGTATTCAAGGTACACATAGCTTACAGCCGAGAACAGATCGAAAGAGAAAATTTCAAGCGGGAAATAGAGCGACAGCATGCCGATAAAAAACGAGCGCTGGAGGCAGCAGCCAAAAGCCCGGGGGAATTCTTACACGATCAAAAACGTGTGATCAAAGGCCTTCTGGAGGTAGTTTTTAATCACTTTAGAAGGGCTGACAATGGTTTCCATTATTCGAAAGAAGTTATTGAACAGGCGAATGATTTAATTTGCGATTTGATTGAACTGGCCGAAGACGGGAAGGTATATTTTGACCAAAAGCGGCATCAGCACTTTATGGATGACGTGGAGGAAAAGGCAGTAAAAGCGCATCCGGAATTTTCCGCATTCATGGCGGCGACTCTGGCGATTGGTAAAGCTGCAGCATGACAAGTTAAGCCACCCCTAGCCCGACGGGGCGAAAAGCGGAAACCTTCACCGCCTGGGGTGGCATCTCAATGAAGGCACTTTGAAGGGGTGCGAAATGGTAAATAAAGACTGGACGGGAAAAGAGGCTTGGGCTGCTAATCAATCGGCATTAGAAGAAAATCCATCACGCTCATGGACTGACCCCACATTACCTTATTCGCAATGGTTCGCTCTTCAAGAGCTAGATACTTGTCAACAAAACTACGAGAACGACCCTTATTTCCTAATGACGGCAATAAGAATTTGTGCAAATCATCAGTTACCACTGCCAGACTGGGCGGCAAAATCGTATATCAAAGCGTATGACAACGTTAATCAAGCGCGGGCCAAATCATGGAATTCTGTATTCGGTAACCCGTATCCAAAAGGCCGACATCTGAGCGCAATAAGAAAAAAATTAATGTATCAGGTTGCGATATGGAATGAAATTACATTGATTCGACAAATGGAGCCCGATACACCGGTAGACGAAAACCTCTTCGAGACCGTAGGTAAAAAGTTTGGCCTCGGGAAAACGCTTGCCAGCGAATATTACTACTCGGAAAAGAAGAGGTTTGAGAAGTAAGGTTTCCGCTAATTTTCAAAATCTTGCGGAAATACAAAAAAAGGATAAGTTGATTAAATGGCGTTGGCTGTATTCAGTAATCCACTGAAGCCCGTAACGAACGATGAGGACATATATGAACAAACCAGCTTATACATTCCCCGGCTTTTGCAGTGATCACCATATCTCCAGATCATTCCTTTATGAATTGATTAAAGAGGGCAAGGGTCCACGTCTTATGAAGATTGGCCGGCGCACCTTAATAAGCGCAGAGGCCGCTGCTGACTGGCGCGCAAGAATGGAAGCCGAGACAAACCAGACATCAGCACAGGGGCAAGTATGAAAGAAAAAGAAACCGACTACATACGCGAGTCGAAACTCATTCCCGGCATAGTGCCGTTCTCACATGCAACGCTGTGGCGTAAGGTGAAATCGGGAGAGTTTCCAAAGCCCATCAAACTATCTGAACGTATCACAGCGTGGGAAAGGAGCGCTGTAATGGCGTGGCTCGAATCCAAAACTCAGGAAGGAGCTGGAAAATGAATGATGATCAGAAAATAAAAGGCGCAGCCCCCTGCCAAGAGAACGCGCCTTCGAAATACGTCAAGCAACAGAATACCAAAGAACTGAGTATTTTGGAAGAACTCCGCACCGGTCGCACCCTTAATAGGTTTGAAGCTGAGCGGCTAGGCGATCACTGCTTACATTCCACAATTTCTACCCTACGCAGCAAAGGCTATTCGTTTTACGACGAATGGGAGCGCGTCCCTACCCGCTTCAATAAAGAAGCTCGCGTTAAACGATACCGCTATGTTGGGTTAGGGCGTGAGCAAGGCTAGAACGCGCGCGCTAAGGGAAGCGCAGGAAAAGCGGGGGCCGGGCGGATTCGTTGCCTTGCCTTTCGCCTTGCTGCGCAGCAGGTCATTCGCCGCCCTCGGACCGCACTCAGTTAAGCTTCTGTTTGATCTATTGCATCAGTATAACTTACGGAACAACGGCGACCTCTCTATGAGCTTTGAGAAGGTTATGAAGCCTCGCGGATGGAAGAGCAAGGACACGCTGTATAAAGCCCGCCAGGAGCTCTTAGAGTGCGGTTTCATCATCCTTACTCGGCAGGGCGGATTGCACCAATGTTCGCTGTACGCCGTGACATTCTTTGCGGTCGACCATTGTGAAGGGAAGCTTGATGTAAGCGCCACTCGATCACCGCTCGGGCTTTGGAGCAAAAACGAGCCGGTTAAAATTAGATCGTCCAGTACGCCTGCCGTACTAGATAAGCAGCATTTAGGTACGCCGGCCGTACTATAGGATTCTCAAATTGCCCATTTAGGTACGCCGATCGTACTTAAATGGGCCTTTTTTACGCCCTTACTAGTACGCCTACCGTACACCTTCTAAGAGTTACCATCTTATACAAAGAATTCTCCGTCCTTGTTAGGCGAGCTAGTCAAGGACCACGATTCCCGGCTCCCGGGTATCCTCCGGACCCTCGCCAATTCTGCTAATGATCTCTGAAACCTCTTTCGGCAGATTCAACGCGTCGGCCAGAGTCAACGTCCTACTCGCGATCGATCTTAGATTATTGCCAGTCTCCCTTGACAGCGTGGCCAAGATCAAGCCTATCGCCATTTCGGTATGTTTTAAACGCTCATCAAGATCCAGTATCGACGTATTCATTTCTTCCCCAGGTAGTGTAATGAAAGCCAATTTTACCACGTCCACATATCAACTCAGCAGTGGGCACCCAGCCTCCCTGTCACCGTTACAGTAACGTTACATCACCGTTACGCATCCGTTGAACGGCTGTTCAACACATGTTCACTCGCTCGCGACAAATCCAGAGCGCTCTGGATAAAACCAGAATAACCCAGCAGGTTATTTATCGGTTTCGGAAAATAACCTACCCAAGCAATGCTTCAAGCATTCATCAAGCAGAGCTTAACCATTGCGCATCACCTACCCATGCCTTCGCCATGCCTTCGCTATGCGTTCGCATTGCCAAGGCAATTCTTCTGATTCGGTTCTGAAATCATATCTGACATCACATTGCTGTCATTCGACCGCGAGCTGCTGGCAATCATTTTTCTGTTCTTATTTGTACACTGAAATCCACAGGGGTATTAAGTGTAACGTACTGTATCAATAGGACAATTAACATGATATAAAGATAGTGAGACATTCTTTATATGGAGTATTAAATGATCCACGAACTGAAAGAACAACGCGCCCTGGCTGTAACAGAAATGCGCGGTATTGTAGAAAAAGCGAAAGCCGAAAAGCGCAATCTGTCTGCTGACGAGGCCGCGAAGTTTGACGGTTTGAAAGCAAAGATTACCGAACTTGAAGGACAAGAGGCCCGCACATCATTTCTGGAAAACGCCGAGCGCAGCATGAACGGCGTACCGGTCGACGGCGACAAAGCTTTCAGCTCCCTGGAAAGCAACGTAAGCCTGATGAGCGTCATTCGTGCCGGCATGGAAGGCCGCGCACTGTCTGGAGCCGAAGCTGAATACTCGAAAGAGATCGAGCGACGCACAGGCCGCAAAGCTGGCGGCGTATTCGTTCCCCTTTCCGTTCTGGAGAAGCGGGTAAATACGACAACTACCGGAACCCAGCTTGTCGCGACTGAGCACAGACCGGACCAGTTTATTGAGCCCCTGCGCAACAAGCTGTTGATGCGGCAATTGGGCGTACGCGTACTCAGCGGGCTGGAAGGCTCGCTGTCGATCCCTGCTTATACCTCCGGCGTCACGGCTGGATGGGTAGCGGAAAACGGCTCGCTTACCCCTTCCGACATGGACTTTGACAGCAAATCGCTTTCCCCCAAGCACGTCGGCGCGTTGTCCGAAATGTCACGGCAGTTGATACAGCAAAGCAGCCCCGACATTGAGCAACTGCTTCGCGACGATATGTCGTTCGCCCTGGCTGCCGCACTCGATAGCGCGCTGATCAAAGGCGGCGGAACCAACGAGCCGACCGGGATCATCGGCACAACCGGCGTTCAGACCCACTCCCTGGCTACCCTGGATTGGGCGGGTATCGCTTCCATGGTTGAAAAAATCGAGCTCGCGAACGCTACCGCGGGCGCATGGTTAACTTCCCCCGGCGTTGCTAAAAAGCTCCGCGTCACCCTGAAATCGGCGACCGCCGGCGCAGCCTACCTTTGCGAAAACAACCGCATGGCCGATCTGCCCGTGAACAGCACAAAGCAAGTGCCCCTTGCTACGGCAAAAGGCCAGCTCATCCTGGGCGACTTCAGCCAGGTGCTTCTAGGAATCTGGAGCGAGCTGGATATTCTGGTAAACCCGTTCGACTCTACCGCATACGCTCGCGGCGGGGTGCTGGTTCGGGCGATGGCAACCTGCGATATAGCGCTGCGCCAGCCGACCGCCTTTGTCCTGGCCAGCGACATAACCGTCTCGTAATAAGGAGGCGCGCAGGTGATGACAAATGCCTTTGAAATACGATCAGGAGGCGATCTGCGCGCAATCTCTCCCGGCAAATTGGCCGGGTATGCGGCGGTCTACAACTCTCAGAGCCAGGACTTAGGCGGCTTTGTAGAGCGCATCCTGCCGGGAGCGTTTAAACGTTCACTCACCAAACCGGACAATATCCGCGCATTGCTTGAGCACGACCCACAACGCCTTTTAGGCCGCGTGGGCTCGCGTACTCTTTCCCTACAGGAAGATACCAGGGGGCTCTACTTCGAGTTGTCGCTACCTGATACCAGCTATGCGCGTGATCTGGGCGCTCTGGTCGAGCGTGGCGATATATCCGGCTGCTCATTCGGCTTTCGTGTCCCTGCTGGCGGCGATCACTGGGAAATGTATTCCGGCCAATTAACGCGCGATCTGGTACTGGTCGACTTGCACGAAATAACCATTACTGCAAACCCTGCTTATCTTGATACCACCGTTGCTAAACGCAGCATGGAAGATTGGCAGCTAAGTCGTTTAGAAGCCGATATGCGGTGGCTGGAAACGGTGGATGACGACGACTGTGGAGGCTCGCGATGCGTACGACTCTACTAGACCGCGCGCTGAGTTTTGTTGGCCTGGAGCGCCGGGCATATAACGCACAAGATCCATCATGGAACCATCCTTTGATAAGTAGCGGCCCTGCCAAGGCTGAGAGCCTTTCAGCGGCCTATGCGTGCGTAGCAGCGATAAGCGAAACCATTGCATCTCTACCCCTGATTCTCTACAAGCGCACCGCTGACGATGGAAGGGAAAGGGCGCCGGAAAACCCGCTGTATCGAGTATTGCATGATCAGGCGAACGAATTGCAAACAGCACTTGAATTCCGCGAAATGATGCAAGCCAATACATTGCTACGCGGCAATGCTCACGCTGAAATCATCCGCGGCAATGATGGGCAAGTTACCGCGCTAGTGCCATTGCTGCCAGGCAGGGTAACAACGCTCCAGCTCGATAACGACCGGCTGGCATACGATGTGACAGACACCAAGGGGCGCGTGCGGCGCCTGCTGCAGCATGAGGTATTGCATCTGCGCCATCGTTCCGATAATGGCTTGGTGGGAGTATCGCCAATCACAGCAAGCAGGGAGACCTTCGAGCTAGCTCTATCCGAGCGTGATCACGGCAATTCGACCTATACGAACGGAACAAGACTATCCGGAATATTAAAGTTCAAACAGTCACTCAAACCCGAACAGTTGGAGCAGATCAGAGAAACGTGGCACAAGAGGCACGCCGGAACCGATAACTCCGGGCGGATAGCCATAACCTATGGAGACGTTGACTACGTGCCCACATCGATGAGCATGGAAGATGCGCAGTGGCTCGAGTCGCGCCAGTTCTCAGTTGAAGAGATAGCCCGCCTGTTCCGCGTACCGCCTACCATCATTGGCGATCTGCGCCACGGCAACTACTCCAACAGTGTCGAGATGAACAGAGTATTCGTAGTTCATACCCTACGGCGTCACATGACGATGTGGGAGCAGGCTATCAGCTCATCATTGCTTACCCCTGCCTCGCGCCAACTCTACTTTGCTGAGCATAGCGTTGAAGGATTGCTAAGAGGCGACAGCACGAACCGCGCGGACTTCTACAGCAAGGGGATAGCAGATGGATGGCTACTCATTGATGAAGTGCGCAAGTATGAGAACCTGCCTAAGCTTCCACCCAGGCAGGAGAAGCCAGAGGCTGGCATATGAAAGAAAATCACCGCAACCTCATAGCCCCAGACCGCGCTCCTTCCTTTCCTTTTATAAATCGTAACAAAAAAGATAAAAATCACCGCAACCTTGCGCTCCTAGACCGCGCTGGTAGTCATTTATTCGCACGTGCAGTTCAGAAAAACAGGTTTTTCGTAGTTAAACACTTAACCAAAATGGATAAACATGCTTACCAATTTGCCGATGACGCTACCGGAATACATTACCGCGCATCTAACGAAGCCGTTCAAATGGGGTGAAAACGACTGTTGCACGTTCATAGGAGCGTGGGTTCAGATTAAGGCCGGTCGCGATTACCTGACTGAGCACAAGCCCTGGCGCACCGCGCGACAGGCTGCAAAAAAGCTTAGAGACCTGGGCGGCATTCGAGGTTTGCTCCAAAGCAATCTGAAACAGATCAATCCAAACATGGCTCAAGACGGTGACTTAACAATTTATCAAGGCACGGCACACCTATTTAGTGGCTGGCACATAGTTTCGGTTGGGATCGATGGCTTGATTTTTACTGACCGTACTGTAGCAAAGGAGGCGTGGACATGCCGCCACTAATAGCCGCACTACCAGCAATTGCTGCAGCAGTTGGTCTTACTGTCCCTCAGCTAGCGTTTGCTGTCGCCTCTATTTCGCTGACTATCGGCACTACCGTATTCGGCGCAGTCCAGCAAAAAGCCGCAGCGAAAAAAGCCAAACGCGCCGCAGCCCGCGCCCGCGAGGATTTCCTCAACTCTTTGCAAGAACGCACGGTAACGCGCATTGCTACTGACGCGCCTCATCGGTACGTTTACGGGAAAGCCAGGGTCGGTGCGGATATTGTCGCGACGTTCAAGAGCGGTCCAAACGACGAATATAAGCATCTGGTTTGCGTCCACGCGGCCGGGGAATCGGAATCGATCGATGAGATTTACATCAATAACAAACCGCTGGGCCCGCTTGACGATGAAGGCTTTGTCACCACCGGCGATTATTTTATTTCCGTCCGCACGGAGAACATCAGCGAGACCTTTACAACCTCACCTTTTACCATGACGCGCACGCCGTCAAGCGCGATCCGCGTTATTGCGAGTGGTCGCGTCATGACAGCGGCCGGCCAGCCGTTTCCATTTCCGCCCCAAGGCGGCGAGGTCAGTTTTACGCGGGTCGGGAATACGCTCACGGTAACCAGTGCGCCGAGCTCGCCGATACCGGGCACTTGGCTGCAAGTGACGAGCTACACGGTAACGTATCAGTATCAGGTCAACGATTCACAAGTCCGGGTCAAGAAGCACCTGGGCGCGCCGGGCGATCCTGCTGATGCTTCCCTGCTGGCCGAGTGCGGCGACAAATGGAAGCCTACTTCTACCCTCAGCGGATTCACCTACACAGTGATCCGGCTGGATCTGAGACAGGCGGAATTTCAAAACGGCGTCCCCGATATTAATGTCTTGATGAAAGGGCGAAAGCTCTACGATCCGCGCACCGGTTTAACGGCGTGGAGTAGTAACCCGGCGCTCGTAGCCTATGACTACCTAACCTCTGAAATGTGCGGGGTTGATCCGGCTGATCTTCCAGTAGCGCGCTATATCACGGCGGCAAATGTCTGTGATGAACAAATTCAAGGATTATGCTAATGGATAGAAGCTTTACCGTTAAATCTGCCAACGGGTTATTAAGTTCCTTGGCAACCCCTTGCCATGTTTCACAATCATTCGATTCAGCGACTGGAGCGTCTGACAGCGCAAGGATTCAATGCAATGCACTTTGGGATACAGGCGCGACCAAGTCAGTGATAACAAAACGTCTCGCCGACGCATGCGGCCTAAAACCTATCAGAGCTATAAGGCCAGTCCTTATACAAGGTGTAGACGGGCTCGAAAAGAGTGCGGCCTACGTGGTAAATATCCATCTTCCAGACAAGATTACGATACGTGAACTGACGGTCCTTTTAAAGGATCCGGGCGATGTGTGGTGGGATGTAATCGTCGGGATGGATGTCCTGTCAGTTGGAAATTTCTCGATAAGAAACGTGAACGGCAAGACTGAGTGGTCATTCAGTATTCCATTGGGCCGGCTATCCAAGCAAGGCGCTAGCGATGGGAAATGAAATCACGGCAACCTCAGGGACTTGGACACCGCGCTCCCTCGCACGCAGACAAAAAATTCCATATTTGAAAATATTCAACAAATCAAATGGCGAGCGAGTGGAACCGGTAATCAATTTTTTCGTTTTGTTGTTCCAGGCGTCCTACGCCCGATTAGTCGTGAGTGCGATAACCGCGACGGCCAGCGGCAGGGTTTCCTTTCATTCCCCTGCGCGGCTGGCTCTACCAGAAGCCCTACAATCAATTTAAATGGAGTGGTGGCTACCTCAGCGTGGACGCCGCGATAAAATGGGCTATGGTGGTCTATAATCGTTTAATTAGGTGAGTTCGATGCCGCCTAAGAAACCCGCAGGAATATTCATTAGCTGACAATCTGTAGGAAAGGTCGGCTGGGTCCTAGTGCTGAGCTATGACGGTATCTTTGACGGTACCTCATCCATAAACAATATATAAATCATTAACTGATCAATAAGTTATAGAGTTTATTCGAATGAGGCTCCGGCACCAGCAGATAATCCAGAAGTCCAGAGAGATACAAATAATCATTCATATTACATCTCCGGACCTGCGCGATAATGTTAGGGGTGTTGTAGACAATAACCCGACTCAAGCATTTAGGCTAGTGGAAGTAAGCCAGACACTTGAAGAATAAGACAATTGAATCTAAAGCCGGCCGCTGCTAGAGTTGATCCGTTCTACCAATACCACGGTGCTGTCCATAATCTGTCCAAGAGAAACAGCGGTAGCTTAACTTGTTCCATAAGCGATATAGAGGCCGGCCAGGAACTCCAATCGGTTGGCCGCAATATTACCGGTTTCGCCCTGCGCCAGAAGGTTGGCGGCGGCGCTGTAAACAATCATGAATAGTCCGACTATGAAGCGGCAAGGCAATCCATACTTCCGGCAATGAAATATTGGGGTTCAAACGGTAAGGAGGGTGGGTAGTCAAAAGATATATTCCTGCTGAGTTAAGCACAACCTCTCGTATCGGTTAAAATCCTCGATTCTCTTCAACTGCTCTCCACGAAATGACCACTGAAAACAGTTCAACGGCACGATCACCGCGCATGCCTGCTCCTCCTTTGAAGAAGGCTCTTAAAAAAAACCAGGGTATTAAGAAAAACATGGAGGATTGCGCCGCTGAGCTTTCTACCGTCAATGCAACGGTCAAGAAAGATATGAAGGCAGGCATTACTCTGCGGCAGGGAAAAAAAGCACTGGTACAAAGCGAACGCGTGGAAAGTCAGGTACAGGACTGCGCTATCAAGCTTGATGAAGTCAATAAAACCCTGGAACAGGAAATTGACGATCACAACAAGCGCGACTCCGAACTTAGGGAAATTACGGAAAAGCTGTCTGTAGCGGAACGCACCTTGTCCGATACTGAAGACGTATTGGCGAGCGTGAATCAGGCAATGGAGGAAGCAAAACAACGTTCGTTACAAGATGCCGCGACAGGTATACCCAATCGGGATTTATTCAACGTTCGCATTGAGCAGGCAATTGCTCTGGCTAGACGGAACAATTGGGTTTTGGCGGTGATGTTTATCGATCTCGATCGCTTTAAGCTGATAAACGACACCTACGGGCATGCCATCGGTGACGAAGTATTACAGGCAGTGGCGCAACGTATGCAAGGGCGCGTCCGTTTTGAGGATACTCTTTGCCGCTATGGCGGCGATGAGTTTCTTTATCTGTTGGTCAACCCGCAAGGCCTTGAGAGCATTCAACGAGTTGCAGAAGAGATGTTCGAGCGTGTTGCGCAACCCGTAATAATTGGTGATCTGACGCTAACTGTGGAACCGAGCATCGGTATTGCTCTATATCCAAATGATGGAGATACCAGCTTGGAATTGGTGGCGAACGCTGATGCTGCCATGTATCGCGCAAAAAACACAAAGGCGGGTTATACCTTGTTCGATCGCGTTAAAGATCACTCAAATCGGGTCTAATGCACAGCAGGGGAGCGCTACCGTTTCTGTTTTAGGTCTCGAATGTGATACACCGAACAGTATGAGCCATTAAAAGGGATTAATCTGATTTCTAATGCTGTTCCAGTAGCAACTGGTAACGGCGATTCAAACGTAAGCTTTTAACGGGAGATCGATCATGAATAAAGATCAAGTGAAAGGAACCGCGAAAGACATCGCAGGAAAAATCCAGGAAGAGGCCGGCAGGGCGGTAGGAAGTAAAGAGCATGAAGCCAAAGGCCTCGGCAAACAAGTTTCCGGCAAAGCCCAAAAGAAATATGGAGATGCCAAGGAAGCCGTAAAGGACGCAGCGGACGAGCTTTAAGCTCTGCAGTCCAGCATTCCTGCTCTAACCCGCTTCGGCGGGTTTTTTATTATTGCCGCGCTTCTTATCGGACGCAGCAATGATGCCGTGGAGGCATGGCGCCTAAAAGACCTTCTCATGGCTGAGTTAATTCGTTTATCCGTGTTATCAAATCTTTCCCATTATTATTCGATCGACTCGATTCACTGCTCTATCTACTCTCCATGAAGGCTTCGGTGGGCAAAGAGCGGGACTGCGCTATTTGTGCGGCTTCCTCAATCGGCGTATCAGGTCCATCCAGCGCCACGCGTCCTCCTGTTCCAGCGCAACAGCCGGCGGTCATGTATATCCACCATGCCGCCTTCAGAGTCCTCGGTGACTGAAAACGCATGAGATAAGTTATCGGACTACTCAGCCGAGCCGGAGAGCTTTGCCGTATCGCCATCGATCCACGCTCTGGCCTCTGTATTTGCAGCTTCCTGCGCCTTGCTCTCTTCGTCTAAACCTGTAGCGAAACTCTCGTAAGCAACTATACCGTCGCTATCGAGAATCCTGTAGCGACCATTCCAGAGGCCGGTGGTATCGTCGTGCTCTGCACTGGCAACAATTCTGTAGCCTTTGTAATCAACATTATCAACGTTCATCTAATCTCCTTGGTAAACCGGCTGTGCTCGCACTCCCGTGCATCATGGAATAAGCGGTCAAACTCCTTCTTCACCACACCATAGCACTCGCAAACGCCTTCATACAAGCTAATTCATCAAATATTGGTAGTAACTGTAAAGGGCCTAGTTTTTAAGCCGATCTAATGCTCGTGTTCTTGAGATGACCGCTATGTGTTTCAAAGTCAAACAGATCATTCCATTGTTTCAATTCGTCCTGTATCTGCTGCGAAAAACCGCTGTTTTCCCCGTCATTATTTCCCCGACAAACCAGTCAGTTTCGTTTCTTAATTTGCGTGCTTCATACGGCTGAAAACCTTCATCGCGCAACCCCTTCAGGACATCGCTGGTAGGAATATAGTCCCCTTAAAAATACTGTAACAAACCCACAGTAAGATGCGCAAACCGAATCTTATTACAGGAGTGAACCATGTTTGAATACGCGGTGTATGTACGGACTCAAGAGGGCTATATCGAGCGCATGAATAACGTTATTTCCAACCTGCCTTACGATCCGCAAGGAACCTATGGTTCTTTATCCCCCTATGTGCACGAAGAAGAGCTTGTCGGTTTTCCTGAATCGGTAGTGCTCTGGAAAAATAGCACAGGCCCCAGCGTCGGGATAGCCCCCATTAACGCTGATCGCAACTCCCCCTCCTTATTGGTTGCTTAGAGCAAGGCTGGTGGGCAACTGGAGGAAATGAAAAATGACTCTCAATACTTCTCATTTTGGTGTTGGTATATTTATAGTACTGGTGAGCCTGGGCGCTGCCTATGCCACCCTGAATAATTTTCCCGGTCGTCCTGCACCCGGCGCCGCGGGGCGGTTACATGAGGATTTGAATGTTGCGTTCGCCTCTCACTGGAAAACCCGGGCGGGCCTGGACATCGAGGTTGAGCAGGCGCGGAGCAAGTCGGGGAAGCCGGTGCATATTACGGTCGATGGACTTAATGTTCCGGCCCTCGCGCTGTCCTACGATGTAAATAAGCTGGCTGATAAGGAACGACTTATTGCACCCGGCCCTCGCGAGCTTTTAGCGCAGGATTTTCGGACTGGCCCTTATCCTTCAGCCTATACCTCAACCATCGTGTTTCTCGTACGGAAAGGCAACCCAAAGGAACTGCAGGACTGGAGCGATCTCGTGCGCCCTGATATAAAAGTAGTTAGCCCGAACCCAAAGCGCTCGGAAAGCGGCCGCTGGAATTATCTGGCGGCCTGGGGATATGCAATCAGGCAATCAGGCGGCAGTGAACAAGCCGCCCGTGAGTTTGTCAGCCAATTGTTTGCCAACGCCAAGGCGGTGGATTATAAGGATGAAAAGCCGGAAAGCTCCACTACCGCCTTTGTCTTGCTCAACATAGGCGATGTACTCCTCACCTGGGAAAATGAAGCGCACCGGATCGTTCAGAATAACGGAAACGATAAGTTTGAAATCGTTACCCCGTCTAGGTCAATAGTGGCTGAACCCGTTATTAGCGTAGTGGACGCGGCTGCACATGGGGTCGCACATGGGAAAGGCGCGCGCGGTGTAGCGGCTTCATACATCGAATATTTATATACACCCCAGGCACAGCATATCGCCGCCAAGCACTATTACCGTCCCCGCGATCGGTCCGTGGCCGCCAGGTACGAAGACCGTTTTCCCCACCTTGAGCTGTTTACTGTTGACGAGGTGTCCGGCGGCTGGCAGAAAGCCCAGAAAATACATTTTGCCAAGGGCGGTGTTTTTGACCAGATCACCGGTGATGTTTCGGATTCTGTCGCTGTGAATGGCGCTATCGATGCCGCTTCACAGATAAGCGCGATGGATAATTTACTCGTCCTCCAAAATAATTGGGGATTTAATTAGCGGCAATTCCCCGATCCACAACCACATAAGCATCAGGTGAGCGTCAGCGAATAGCGAAGGTGGCCACCTCATTGTAAGGAGCGGTCCACATCACGTCAGGCTTCGGTGTACCTCCAGCCGAACACATCTATTCAGATGATCATGTTATCGAATGCAATAAAGGGTTTTCGCACGCCAGACTGTTGAGTATCAGCATCAGCTGGCAAAAACCATTAAAAAGGAAAAGGCATTTGATGCACAATGTAGCGCCGAATAATCCTTAGTAACAAAATCGGCATTACCTTATAGATAGATCACAGATGGAGGACCAAATTAGTGAAAGCGGGCGTGGGGCACAGAATACTTACCCGTTTGCTCATGCCCGCGGGAGTAGCTAAAACAGCTTTTCCATTACTGGCAGCTCGCGCGTTGCGCGCCTTTGGCGATGGCTATATTGCTGTCCTTTTGCCCGCTTATCTGCTGGCGTTGGGATTTGATCAACTGGACGTAGGCTTTTTAAATACAGCAACGTTAGCCGGATCAGCTTTGGCGATGCTGGGGCTCGGGGCGATTGGCTACAGATGGACAACTCGTCGGCTGCTGCTGTTCGCTGCCTTGTTAATGGCAATTACCGGCTTTAGCTTCGCGAGCGTTTCATCGTTTTGGCCTCTATTTGTTGTCGCATTCGTAGGAACCCTTAATCCGGGTTCAGCCGATGTAAGCGTATTTTTGCCGTTGGAGCATGCCCGCCTGGCGCAGGCGGCTAGCGGCAACGCAAGAACCACGCTGTTCGCTCGTTATTCGCTTATTGGCTCACTGAGCGCCGCTGTTGGCGCGTTAGCCGCCGGCATCCCATCCTGGCTCGCGCCATGGTCCGGCCTTTCCTTAATTGATGGCCTGCGCGCAATGTTCGTGCTGTATGGTCTACTCGGCGGATCAGTCTGGCTGCTCTATCGAACTCTCCCGGCGATCGAGATCCAGACTGCCCCGCTACAACAGCCGCTGGGGCCATCACGCAGCATTGTGTTCAAGCTTGCCATGTTATTCAGCATTGATGCGTTTGCCGGGGGATTGTTGGGAAACTCCCTGCTGACGCTTTGGCTCTTTGCGCGGTTTGGACTGTCGCTCGGACAGGCCGGTACATTCTTCTTCTGCGCCGGGCTCTTGTCTGCCGGATCCCAGCTTGCTGCACCAGTCATCGCGCGCAGGATCGGGCTGCTCAACACGATGGTCTTCACTCACATCCCTGCTAACGTGTGCCTCATTTTTGCTGCAATTGCCCCCAATCTCGAGGTCGCACTCGCTCTGCTGCTCGTACGGAGTGCATTATCGCAGATGGATGTGCCGACACGTACTGCCTATGTAATGGCTGTTGTTACCCCGGCTGAGCGCACCGCCGCTGCAAGCTTCACCGCGGTATCCCGCAGCCTTGCTTCGATCGCGAGCCCAACCTTGACCGGCGCTTTGCTGGCCAGCGGGCTGCTGAGTGCACCTTTGATTGCTTGTGGAGCTTTGAAGATCGCCTATGATCTGGCCTTGCTAATATCCTTCAGGCGCCTGAATGTTCCGCCGGATTGAGAATAGAAAAATCGGTTTTCGATCACGGTAAGGGCAAGTCTGTCCTTCAGTTCAGGAGATAGGAACAAAACCACAAGTTATCAAGACCCATCATCACCTTTCATTGCCTCTGCATCTTCGGCCGTGCCGGCTTGAACTCTCCTGTGATCGCCTCCATCACTCCGCCTCTCGTTTATAGCCAATCCGCAACGTCATAAAACAGACACAAAACCGAAATGATATCGACATGACCGGACAGTACTCTCCCAATTGTCTTCCCTTAAAGAAGACGAGAATAACCAGATGAAAATATCAGAGTTGCGTTAAACCCTCTTCTATTTTCGTAATGGTCCAAAAGCACCAAGGCAAAAATACTTATACCAATAAATTAATGCAGGGGCGCTGACCTGGTTACCAACGGGGCTTGAGTTAATAGCCAGGGATGTCACGAAAGCGGTTCCTGATCCATCTTGCGGAGAATGAAATGCTGAAATTGCGGGGTATTGAGATAGTAGTAGTGGTATTGGGTGCGCTGCTTGGAGGTGTCAGTATTGTGAATGCTGATCCAATTGTAAAAATTGACGGTTCCAGCACTGTTTATCCCATTACCGAAGCAGTGGCGGAAGATTTTCAAATAGCCAAAAACGGGGCCGTTAAAGTCACAGTTGGTATTTCAGGCACGGGTGGTGGCTTCAAGAAATTTTGCCGCGGTGAAATAGATATCGCCAACGCTTCGCGCCCCATCTCGAAAAAAGAAATGGACAATTGCAAAGCTGCCGGGGTGCAATACGTTGAAATGCCAGTGGCGTACGATGCGTTGACGGTTGTTGTAAATCCAAGAAATGATTGGGTTAAAGTTATTACCGTCGCAGAATTAAAGAAGATTTGGGAGCCCGACGCGCAGGGGAAAATAACCAAATGGAATCAAGTAAACCCGGCATGGCCTGATGAGCCAATAAAGCTTTACGGTCCAGGAGCGGACTCGGGTACGTTTGACTACTTTACTGAAGCCATCGTCGGAAAGGCCAAATCGAGTCGGGGCGATTTCACCGCTTCCGAAGATGACAACGTGCTGGTACAAGGGGTGGCGAGCGATAAAAACGGGCTTGGGTTTTTTGGCTTTGCTTACTACTTCGAAAATCAGAAAAAGGTTAAAGCGCTCGCTGTTGATGGAGATAAAGGCGGTATTACCCCATCCATAAAAACGGTGGAGGATGGAAGCTATCAACCATTATCACGCCCGATTTTTATTTACGTGAATATCAAGGCGGCGGAAAAACCCGGAGTCAAGGAGTTTGTGGAGTTCTATATGAAAAAAGGACCGGCTTTGGTAAGCGAAGTTAAATACTTTCCGCTGCCAGCACAAGCTTACGCCACTAATCTGGAGCACCTGAACAAGAAGAAGCTTGGCACGGTATTTAACGGCCAATCTGAAGTGGGGCTCAAGATCGATGAATTGCTCAAGCGTGAGGCCAGCCTGTAATACGACGAAAAAGATGAGGTGGCAGACTGCCAATAACCACTGCTATTTAAACCTTTAAATCTCTGGGGGAAGAATAGCGCAGACTCGGAATTGTTGGCAGTTGGTTAAGTACAAGCGGTCAAGCAGGTGGGCTAGGCCGTTCTCCACCTCGAACAGGTCAGCTCTCAGCTGCCGGCATTCTATCCAAAAAGTACTGCCTGCATCTTCTGCGCTTTCCACCCCAATAGTTCCACCCATCATTTTCACAAGTTTTTATCACGGACGGCCCATTCTCGTCTTCGGGCCCCTCCCCCTACGCCAGGCGATGGTAAGACTGGAATAACTGATCCATTTTCTCTGCCAGGAATGCCAACGCATGCATCCGATGCTGATCCGAGTCCGGCCGGGGAGATTTTTTCTCACTGAATGGCAACTTTGCCTCGGACGGCGTGTACTTGATATTGTCATTTTCTCACAACATGGAATAACGGCAATTCCATGTGCAAGAAGTCTTGTTCAGGCTTCTTCACAGTGACCCCCCCGGAGCACCATCCGAAATCGGGACGGAGCCAGGCGTTCCTCCCGTCCATCCCGTAACAATCCATCGGCAACGTCCAGTAGCTTGGCAGTCCGTGGGGAGACTATTCTTTCATTTACTCCATGCATGGCGGTTTCGAGGCCGTTGTAGAAAGCCATCCCGTACTCGGATCGAGTCATCATCGTTCAACGCTGCCCTTGGTACTGTCATGAAACTGTTACCAAAGGTTAATAAGGCGGTCATCTCTTTCCCCTATTCTTGCCCCGGTTTTACAAATAAACATAACCATAAACTTCACAACTGGGAGCATAGCTTTGAAGATTTCGAAACTTATATTGGCAGCGGCAGCCGTCTTGGGAGCAAGCACATCGTCCGGAGCTTTTGCGATTGACCTTTATATTGATACCAAAACCAAGCAAATATATGGAGAGCCTGGATCTGACCGGCAACCTATAGGTACTTTTGAGAGAGTCGAACGTACTCCATCGAACAATGCAACGCCAGCGCCGGAAGCAGAGAGAACCGGCCAGTCAACGTCCGGCGACAGAAGCGCGAGACTAAAAGAAAAGGCGGAGCGGGCGCAGCTCGTCGGCAAGATTGAGTCCATTGAGGAGCGTGTCAAAGAAAGCGAGAAGCAACTCAAACTGGATAAAAACGGCTTGCAATTCGAAACAGCAGACAAGAATTTCAAGTTCAAGATCGGGGGCCGGATTCACACTGATTACACCCATAGCAGTAATGATAATTTCTTCTTTAGGGATGGCACTCCGGTTCAAGCCAATGATGGGGCAGAGCTGCGCAGGGGGCGCCTGGAGTTTTCAGGTACTTTCTTTAAGGATTGGGATTTCAAGAGCCAGGTCGACTTTGCTGATAACAGTGTCGGCGTCAAGGACATGTTTATCTCATATAGAGGGCTGGATTTCGCAAAGGTCAACGTCGGCCATCAGAAACAGCCTTTCAGCCGTGAGTTACAGGAAAGCTCCAACGACCTCATGTTTATGGAAAGATCATTAATGAATGTGCTTAACGCACCGCTCGTAGATCGCGCCATTGGTTTAAATGTGTCACACAGCGGTAAAAACTGGACTGGACAGGTTGGACTTTTTGGCGAGTCAATCGACCCTAATAACAACAGCATTGATGAAAGCTGGGGAACCAGTTCGCGTGTCACTTTTGCACCCATTAACGAAAAGACAAAGGTTGTCCATTTAGGTGTGGCGGGAAACTATCGCAAACCGAGCGGCAGCGGCCAGCTATTCGGTCCCGCTAATGGCGTGAGATTCAGGCATGAAACATCGCATCTGACTAACCTGTTTCCGATTGATTCGAGCACCATAGGAAATATCGAGGACATCAAGATGCTTGGCCTGGAGGCCAGCGGCATATATGGTCCGTTCAGTGCGGGAGGCGAATATACCCGTAGCTGGATTGGCCGCAACAATGGTCTGGATTCTCTAAGCTTCGATGGCTGGTACGGAGAAGCGGCGTGGACGCTCACCGGGGAATCGCGCAACTACAAAGAAGGAAAGTTTCACAGAGTGGAGCCAACCCAGAACTTCAGTTTTTCCAAGGGAGGATGGGGCGCATGGGAGTTGGCAGCACGTGTCGCCGGAGTAGATATGAACGATGGCGCCTTCAGGGCAGGTGAGATGAAAAACTTTACCGCTGCCGTGAACTGGTACGTGAACAGCAACATTCGCTTCATGTTTAACTATGACAAAATCCTGGAAATCAAGGATTCGCCGCTAGTGACGGCAAGCGGTGGAAAGCCGTCTGGCCTGAACACTTTCATGTTCCGGAGTCAAATAGCCTTCTAATACCGTTCTCTTGAGGATTTGCGTGAAATCACGGATCAGTGGGTTCAGAGTGCAACCAGGAACGGCCCGAATGGTGCATTTGGTACCAGAACCCCCTCCTCCGCTGATTTTATTTCGAGTCGACAAGTAATGCGGAAGGGTCTGGCCGCATGGGATTTGATAGGTGCGGTACCGAACATATTCCTCACCTAAAGATTTGTAAAAATGCGGCCACACCTGAACGAGGATTTTTTTTTGCTGCTATGTTTTCCCACCCCAAAGAAATGTTATGAAGAAACGAAGATACGTTGATCTGTACGGTTATACATCGGATGAGTTTGACCACTTGCTGGAAAGAGGTATTAACAAAAAGCTTCGCTCTGCCGGAAAGTCCAAGTCGGCGTTAGACATGCGCACAGTCTTTGCAGCTTATAAAGATGAAACTCGCACGCTCCCTCGCCGTAGGCTCCGTGAAATGCGCATTACCGCCAGATCTCCAACTTCTCAAGGCACAAACATTTGAGTAGGTTCGCTTGTCTGGTTTTGAGTTGTCTGATCCATGGTGTGTAAAGGACCCGTCCGAGTTCCGGATATAGGGAACAAGCTTGCTCATGCAAAATCTCCAGAGAAAAAAATTTTGACGAAAGCGTAAAGCAGATGTTGCGGCGCCCATTCTTGGAATGAGCGTGTTGCTTTTTTGTGAACGCAAGCGTTTTTATCTGAACTTATTTACCAAGTGGCTTATTCCAACTCACTTTGATCCGGTTGGTTCTGCATGTCCGAGCACAGCGCAAAGCCCACGCTAGGGCCTTCACGGTTTATCCAGAATACAGTTTTCTCGGGAAAGCCGGTAAGCGATGCTTCATGAAAATGGAGCTTTAAAAGATCGTAGGGATAATGGGTAGAAAGATTTCTTGCGCGTACGACATGTTCCGCGTTGGTTCTCGTATAGACGACGTAGTTAGGCATGGCTTCCTGGTTGTGTATTGGAGCATCTATGTTAACGACAGCGTGTTGCAGTATTTATGCAAAATAATGAAGCTTTATACCCGCAGTGCGCGGGCTTTTTTTTGCCTTCGAAAATCAAGCTGCTTTCCTTCGCATCCGCAGTTACCTATACCGTAATGCTTCCAGCAGCGCTGTCATCGTTCGGTCATATTCAGAAGGTATATTGCGGAATTATTCTAAGGATGAGTCTGAGAGCACCTGTGCTTTTCAGCAGTGCTGCTGTTCAATTTCGGAGCTTCCATGTTTAAGCATAAAACACTGAGCGTTATTTTTGTATTGGTACTTCTGGTAATGACTAAAACGGCACAAGCTACAGTTGCCGATACGCATTTCGCCAAATTCCATCCCGTCTCGGGCAGCGTTGCTGCCGGCTCCCTCCCGGAGAGTTCTCCATTTACGTTCTCTTCCACGAGTTTCTCGCAGGTTCGGATCGCAGATCGCATAAGTCAACTCAAGCTTGGAGAGCCCAACTCTGGTGGCTGGGATATGATCACCGCTAATGAGACTGGCTTCGATGCAGGCCGCTACCTGTTTATCCCTTTTGAAACTTTGGAAGCAGGAGTACAGCGTATAGATTTAAAAACAGGACTAACCAAAACCCTCGTTCAGCCTGGCACACAAGGATTCACCAAGGGGGATGCCTCTCGCTGGACACCTTGGGACAGCTACCTGACCGCGGAGGAATTTTGGGAAAAGGGGGGTACTAAAGGACGTTTATTTGAGCTGACCAACCCCACAACTGCTACTGGCGGCGGTGACTCCAATTTCGTCCATCGGTCAATCGTGCCGCGCGTAGCGCATGAAGGACTAGCCTTTGATAAAGAGAATAACCTGTATTTCATTGATGAGTTCAACGGCGGCAGCATTTATAAATATGTGCCGGCCAGCCACGCTGCCACTACGGGTAACGAGTATTTCTTCGCCGGCCAAACCTTCGTCCTACAGGTCAACGGAGGTGACAATGCGAACGTAGTAGGGTCTTTTGTATGGATTCCGATTACTAATACAACGGGGGGCCCCATTGATGGGATATCGGTGATGAATGCCGATGGAACCATCGATGGCCGCGAGACGGCGAAAATGGTGAAAGGTACCGGTTACCAGCGCCCTGAGGATATAGAGATCAAAACCTTGGTAAACGGAGATGAAATGTTGTTTGTGGCCACCACGTCGACCCACGAGGTGTACTCCATTAATCTTGATTCCAACGAAGTAAATCTCTTTGTAAGCCGTAACACCGTAGACAAGTCGACGGGCGTATCAGTGGGCACCTCGTTGGCCAATCCGGATAATTTGGCGATCGATGCGGCTGGGAATATTTATATTGTCGAGGACCAACCCGCCGGGATGGCTGACATCTGGTTTGCCCGGGATACCGACAATGATGGCGTGGCTGATTCCGTCGCGCGCTGGGCCTCTCTATCCACTATAGGGGCCGAGGCTACCGGCCTTTATTTTGACAAGTTTGATGCCAATGTCGCCTATGTGAATGTGCAACACCCGGATAGTCTCGTGGACAGTACGATCATGATCTCCGCAATTCCAGAACCGAATCTGGCCTCTGCAATTCCGGAATCAAATTTGCCCTCCGAATTGCCGGGATCGAATCTAAGCTCCGCAATGCCGGAATCGATGGCTTTGTCCATGTTGCTGTCTGGTGTGGGCTTGATGGGCTTTATTGTTCATCGCAGGTCTGAAAATAGTATTTCCTGAACAGGATTCGTATGTCTCTGTTGTTCGTATTTCCTGGAGGCACCGGCCAGCATCTGGCAAAAGCTGGTGCCCATCATGGCTGTTGAGCAAAATAATCTCGTTGGCTTCCCTGCCGATGATTTGATTGGCGTGACGCAGCGGATTAAGTGTTTGGCGTACTCGCGCCGGCTATCGTCGCGTCACGCGTCTGGCACACCATGAACGGCTGAAAATCTTTATTGCGCAACCCCTTCAGCACATCGCTGGTAGGAATATAAGCGTATCGCTCCGAGCGGCTTTGATGCTTGCCTTCGGCAAAGATCGCTGTTCTGCCTAAGGGGTCATAACCGAATATGGGTCATCCATTTTTGGGCAATAGTAAATACGTTCTCGACACTTCCAGGTCATCCAATCTTATCCAATAAGAATTTTGACACTACGCTGGAGCAAGCATCGGAAACAGCCCACGTAATCCTGTGGCCATCATCTCTACGGCCATCGCCGCAAGGATAAATCCTCCCACGCGCTGTACTACATCCAAAGTAGATTGACGAATCTTCTTTTCCGCCTGACAAGCCATATAAAAAGTTATCCAGCACACGATACCTACGATAAGGATAGGCACCACCACATGAATCAGATCGACAGAGGTATGCCATGAACTATTTCCCATGACATAGCTGAATGCCGCCGGACCGGCTAGCAGTGGCACAGCCAGAGGAACGATTGCGGCTTCCCGAACCCCCTCTTCATTAGCAATACCGGGCGACCCCTTAAAGGTTGATTCCTTCCCAAGAACCATTGCTATTGCCAGCAACAAGACAATGACTCCTCCGCCAACCTGCATCGCCCCCAGCGATACGCCGAGCAATCCTAAAATAGGCATCCCCAGAAATGTTGCCACCAGCAATGCCACCGTAACGCTCAACCCAATAGTCCTGGCAAAGCGGCCCTTGCTGGGTAGATCAAAACCCTCCGTAGCGGCGAGAAAAACCGGGATCATGGAAACAGGTCCCATCAGCACGAACAGCGTGATGGTTTTTTTGATGGTTAGAGCCAAAATTGAAAGCATTATCTAGCGGGGATGGGTGAAATATGTGCGTCCATACAGGCGCAGACTGGGTGGTTTATTCTTTAAAGCGGGCGCTCAATGTTTGATATTCGGGTACGAGCGGGATTCTCTGTTTAGCCTCTGTTCTCCGTTTTATCGTATTGCGCGTTTGCGCTGCCCCAGAGATTTTACAGAACTCAACAATACTGGATAGGTCCTGAGGCACACCACAGGATCGGTATGGGTGTATGGTATAACAAAGCGACTTCGGCAATCGAGGTGATGCAACGAGATAATGGAATTAGTCGAGTTGGCATAAACCACCCGGCGAGAACCAATATCGTAGACGAGCATGGAGTCAGGCTTGATAGTACAAAAAAAAGGGGGCACGAAGGCCCCCTGTCGATATGCAGTTTAAGTGCAAAGTTGGGTCAAGCACGCCGCCGTCGTGCGACCGCACTTATCATGGCGAGACCGGCAAGTAGCATCGCATAAGTCTCGGGTTCGGGTATGGGCGCAAGGAAACCGCGTATCTCCCCCATTGGAAACATGGTGCTATGGATATTTGAATAGGCCCCGCCAGTATTCAACCCCGTCAGCAGCGCATTGAATGCGCCATCAACGTTATTTCCATTGGCAGCGATGAAAGCAGGGTTATAATTCGATGCATTCTTCATATCAAAAGTATGGTCATAGACGCCCTCCCTTACGCCGGACGGAAAATCTGGAAATGTAGGGATTGCGGTTGCTACGCCTGCGGTGCCGCTGTTTGGCGCAGTAGTGCAGCAATGGATATGTGAAACTGTAGTATCCGCCATAAGCCCGCTAAAACTTTCATGGATGTGCATTGTGCGAAGATCGGAGTCTATGCTGACCGTTGCCATACCGGTACCGGGAGAAATATTAGGTGGAGCCTCGCTGGGGCCATCAAGCTTGGTTTGGTAAAATGTCTGATCAGCGGCAGCGGGAACGGCTGCTGCCGCCGCCAAAAGACCTCCCACAAATAAGGCGTTGAGTTTCATGACTGTTACCTCCTTTAAGACGATTGGACTGCGAGGCGTTACGGATACCGCAATAATAAGGGCGAGCGTTTACGAAGACCCTGTATCGAGGTACGAAAAGCTAATGAAATTGTACATATCGGCAATCGTCGTTCAATAGGCCATGTGGTGGGGTCGCGGCTGACAAGCCGCTACAGCATGAGTCAATGCAACCCGATTAGTGAGTTATTTAAAGGATATTGGAGATTTGGAGACTGATCCGCTTTTCTTTATTGAAATAATAATTTTGGCTCTGCTCAGCCCTGTCAAAACCACTGAACGATGCGGAGTTGTTAAATTAAATCAAAAGATGTTTTTCACTTTCGGCTCATACGGGTAATATCAAAGGCTTTGGTACAAGACGAAAAGAAAAGATGTTTTCCATTTTGAGTAATCCGAGCCAATATGTTTAAGAACCTGACTATCAAATCGCGCTTGATCTTCATTCTTTCCTTCCTGCTGATTTTTGTGTTAGGGATTCAAGTGGTTGGGTTGTTTGGTATGAGCAGCGCGATCGGCGGCCTGAAAACCGTTTATCTTGACAGATCCATCCCTCTGAGCCAGGTGACGCATATCGAGTCGCTTCTGCTGCACAACCGGCTTGCCATCACGTCTGCTTTGGTTATGCCGACGCGCGAGATCATCGAGAACAAGACGGCAACTGTCGAGAAAAATATTGAGACAATTATCAGAACCTGGGAAGCTTACATTGCGACAAACCTAACCCCGATGGAAAGTAAGCTGGCCAATAAATTCGCTTTAGACCACAAGAAATATCTCTCCGAAGGCGTGTTGCCGGCAGTAGCGGCTCTACGTGCAAATAAGATCGGCGAAGCGAACCGGATACTGGTCGAAAAAATTCGTCCCCTTTATCCATCTGTTAGCGAAACCATTGACGCACTTGTCTTGCTGCAAATTGATGAGACCAAGATAAAATATACGGAGGAACAAAAACGCTACCAGACCATTCGCAATATCCTTATTGCGTCGATAGTCCTGGCCCTGGTGTTGGCTGCGTTGTTCAGCCTCATTTTCATTCGCTCCATTTTCCGGCCGCTGGAAGATGTAGTGAACATTGCCCGGAGTGTTGCCGCGGGCAACTTAAGGCAGGAAATCCAGGTCCGGTCGAAAAATGAAATCGGCCAGCTCATGCAAGCGCTGAAGGAAATGCGGGACAGTCTGGTGGATACCATCGGCCGGGTCCGCGACAGTGAAGCGCATACACGCGCTTTATTGAACAACCTGATCGTCGGCGTTACATCGGTTGACGAACAGGGCGCAATCAGATCCTTCAATCCCGCTGCCGAAAGAATTTTTGATTACCCGGAGAGCGAGATTATCGGGCAAAATATCGGTCTGCTATTCCCGCCCCAGGGTCAGGGTCAGGGTCAGGGTCAGGGTCAGGGTCAGGACCAGCATATCGATTATCTTGAAAATTACTTGAAAACGGGCTCTAAAGCGTTTGGTGTGACGACTGAAGTGGCAGGGCTGCGCAAGAATGGCGCAACGTTTCCACTGGACATTGCCGTAGTCGAGATGCATGGCGGCGAGCGCCGCATGTTCGTGGTCATTTTGCGTGACATTAGCGAACGCAAGCTCGTGGAGGAGCAGAAAGCCAGCTTAATGGCCGACCTGGAAAGCGCCAATGAGGAACTGAAAAGCTTCGCCTATGTGGTCTCTCACGATCTAAAGGCGCCGCTGCGAGCCATCGGCGCACTGGCAGATTGGCTTTCCACCGATTACGCGGACAAATTCGATGACGAAGGCCGGGAGCATATGCGCCTTCTTGTCAGTCGGGTACACCGCATGGGAAACTTGATCGATGGCATTTTGCAATATTCTCGCGTAGGCCGGGTAAGAGAGACACCAGTCGCGGTAGACGTCGGCGAGGTAGTGGAAGATGTGATTGAGCTTCTTGCCCCCCCGCCGAATATTAACATTACTGTAGAAAATCACTTGCCGACTGTCATCATAGAGCCAACCCGTATACAGCAAATACTTCAGAACCTGATTTCGAATGCCATTAAATACATGGATAAGCCTCGGGGCGAGATTCGCATCACGTGTATCGCTGAAGGCGAGCAGTGGAAATTCAGCGTCGTCGACAACGGGCCCGGCATCGAGTCACGCCATTTCGAAAGGATCTTTCAACTATTCCAGACGCTCGCACCTCGGGACCGCATAGAAAGCACCGGCGTCGGCTTGGCCCTGGTGAAAAAGATCGTGGAAATGTATGGCGGCAGCGTCGGGTTGGAGTCCACAATTGGTAAGGGCAGCACATTTTTCTTCACCTTACCCAAAACGTCATTAATTGATAACTCAACTAAAGGAACAGCAGCGTGAAAGTAACTAACAAACCCATTCTCCTGGTGGAAGACGATCAAGTGGATACCATGACGGTTATACGCGCGCTCAAGGAAATCCACGTAACGAATCGGCTCGTGCATCTGGAGAATGGGGAGGAAGCGGTAAGCTATCTTCGAGATCCGGAAAGCGAAAAACCATGCATCATCCTGCTTGACCTGAACATGCCCATCATGAACGGGATTGAGTTTCTGCAGGTGGTGAAACGCGACGACCATCTAAAGCGTATTCCGGTAGTGGTATTGACCACATCGGAGGAACAACAGGATAAAGTGAACAGCTTCAACATGGGGGTCGCCGGCTATATGACCAAGCCGGTCGATTATCGGCAATTCGTCGAAGTCATGCGTTCGATCGATGCCTACTGGACCATAAGCGAAATGCCATGATGAGGACTTCGGTGAAACACTTTTGGATTTTTACCATCAGCTGATTATTCTATGATCAAACCGCTGATTCGCGTACTCCTCGTCGAAGACGACGCCGTGGATCGCATGGCCTGCCGCCGCGCGCTCGCGCGAAACCCGGACTATGATTTCGTGCTTTCAGAAGCCGAATCAGGCCACGAGGGGCTGCAACTCGCTCACGAGCAAAAGCCGGATTGCGTTTTGCTTGACTACCACTTGCCGGACCTGAATGGTCTGGAATTTCTGGCTGCCCTGACCGACGAGGCAGGAGATGTCGCCATACCCGTCATGATGCTTACCGGCACGGACAATGCCGCTATCGCGGTGGAGGCCATGAAACGCGGCGCCAGGGATTATCTTATCAAGGATATGGATCACCAGTACCTGGAATTGTTGCCCGCCATCATTCAGCGCGTATTGAGCGAGCGGCGGATGAGGATGGAAAAGAAGCTGGCGGAAGACAAGCTGGCCCAAGCGGAAGCCAAATATCGTTCGCTGGTGGAGACAATTCCGGCAATAGTATATATCGCTGCGCTGGACGGCACTAATCGCTTTCTTTACGTCAGCTCCCGGATTAAAACACTGGGATTTCCTGCTGAGGAATGGTTGAACGACCCGGATATACTTCTTGCCCGAACTTACGCCGAAGATCGGAGGCATATGCTCGAGGAACGCGCAAAAAGTCGTGCGACCGGCGCACCCTTGCGCTGCGAATACCGTTTACTTTCCCGTGAGGGATCAGTTTTATGGTTTCGCGATGAAGCGAGCGTGGTTCGGGATGAGTCGGGACGTTCGTTATTCCTACAGGGTATTCTCGTCGATATTACAGAGAGCAAACTGGCGGAAGCTGAGTTGCGGCAACATCGTTATCGTCTCGAAGAATTGGTGGCGAAGCGCACAGATGAATTAGCAAAGGTTAACGAAGAATTGCGCCGTGATATTGCTGAACGGAAGCTGATAGAAACGGAACTGACCAAAGCCAAGACTGATGCGGAAAAGGCCAATCTCGCCAAATCCGACTTCCTTTCCAGCATGAGTCATGAGTTGCGATCTCCGCTCAATGTCATGCTTGGCTTCGCGCAGTTGATGGAATCCAGTTCGCCACCGCCGACGTTCACCCAAATGACCATGCTCAAGGAGATCAATGCCGCAGGGTGGTACTTGCTGGAGCTGATCAATAAAATCCTCGATCTGGCCACAATTGAATCCGGCAAACTCGTGGTTTCCCAAGAACCCATGTGTATGGGGGATGTCATGGTGGAATGCCGGACCATGGTGGAACCGCAAGCGCAGGAGCGTAATATTCAACTGATATTTCCGCCGGCGGATATGCATTTCTTTGTGAGAGCCGATCGAACGCGGGTGAAACAGGTGCTGATTAATCTTCTATCCAACGCGATCAAATATAACCGCGAAGGTGGAACAGTTGAAGTAAATTGCAATGCGACCGCACCGCACCGTATCCGTATCAGCGTCACGGATACCGGCGCCGGATTGCCGCCTGAAAAGCTGACGCAACTTTTCCAGCAGTTCAATCGACTTGGCCAGGAAGACGGTTCGGTTGAGGGTACGGGCATAGGCCTCGTCGTGACCAAGCAATTGATCGAGCTGATGGGAGGTGAAATCGGCGTGGAAAGTACGGTCGGTGAAGGCAGCGTGTTCTGGTTCGAACTGACTGCGGACGATGTCCCCAAAAACTTGCAAGGAACGCTGTAAAAACAGGGGCTCCGAGCTTGAACAACGCTTGCGCCTGTTAGTTCGGCATGGTTATCTGTAACGACACTGGCTAGGCTTGTAATATTTTTTCTCCAGTCCCATCCGTCTCTTATCGGTCCGGCCTTGCATCTTAGTCCCGGCACCATATTTTGCCTATCGGCAATGCCAGCAGCAGTGGCTGGTACTGTACCGCTTAATCCAGTTCGCTATTTTTTATTGTCCTTCTCCAAAATCTCCAAGCTTTTCAGGTTTATTTGACCTATAAATTTATTTCCTGGCAAATAAATTTATAAGCCGCGGGCCCTGCTATATGAAGGCTGCTTCAGAAAATTCGTTGCATCCCGCAGAGCGGGCGGGTGACACAATCGAAGCCCTGCGTAAAGCGGCAATGGACTGTCGAGCTTGCCCACTGTGGGAGCATGCAACCCAAACCGTTTTCGGCGAAGGTCCTTCGCATGCATCGATCATGCTCGTAGGCGAGCAGCCTGGCGACCGGGAAGATCTGGCAGGCCACCCGTTCGTGGGTCCAGCCGGCCAACTTCTGGCACGGGCGTTGGCAACGGTCGAGATACCACAAGAAGATGTTTATATTACCAACGCCGTCAAGCACTTCAAATTCGAAGTCCGCGGGAAACGTCGTATGCACAAAAAACCTGCCGACGCAGAAATTGCCGCGTGTCACGACTGGCTTCGGCGCGAAATCGAACTGGTCGCCCCTCGCCTTCTTATCGCCCTGGGTGCGACAGCTACCCGCTCACTGCTGGGCCGCGCGACACCGATTACAGCTAATCGGGGAAAACTTCGTGAATATGCATCAGGTATATCGTTGCTGATTACGGTTCATCCCTCGTTCTTGTTGCGAGTGCCCGATCGAGACAGGGATGAGGAATATGATCGCTTTGTCGACGATCTCAAACTGGCAAGGCCTTTTCTGCGCTGATAATCCCGCCAGAAACAGGCGCAGCTTGTTTGATCTAACATAATAGTGAGTGTGCCGCACGCGATTCCTCTCAACAACGCGCAAAACCGTGTCACTTTCGGGCTGTCCAATTTTTTTCTTTATTTCTTTGATGCAGGAGGCGCAAGTGAAAATGAAGAACCTGGCGTTCGAAAGTGGATTTCGCGTAGTCCTTGGCAACGAGAGTTCTCAGGCAGCGGAGATGGTTCTTCCGCACGGTGATACGGAAGGTGGACCGGAAAATCGTCATCGTGGCGCTGATCAATGGCTGTACGTACTGTCTGGAACCGGTATTGCGACAGTGAACGGCAAGCACTACGATCTGCACCAAGACGTGCTCATGCTCATTGAACGCGGCGATGAGCATGAAATCCGCAATACCGGTGGCGACTTACTCCGGACGCTCAATTTCTACGTGCCGCCGGCTTATACGATCAGTGGTGAAGAACTGCCGCGTGGGCGGGACTCCTAGTACGGTGAGCGGGACATTTGTAGGGATTTCCGGCTGGCGCTACCCGCCATGGCGAGGGGTTTTTTATCCTTCTGGCCTTCCTCAGGATCGAGAGCTCGAATACGCTTCCAGGGCACTGCCGACCATAGAGATAAATGGAACGTTTTACTCGTTACAGAAACCGGAGAGCTTCCAGCATTGGTATGAGGCCACCCCTCCGGGCTTCATTTTCAGCGTCAAGGGACCCCGCTACATTACTCATGTACGACGCCTGCGCGATGTTCATGGCCCGCTCGCCAACTTCTTTGCGTCCGGATTATTCAACCTTCGAGAAAAACTTGGGCCTATCCTCTGGCAGTTCCCGCCAAGTTTTCGCTATGAACCGGAAAGAATGAAGCTTTTTTTTGAGCTTTTGCCGCACGATACCCAACAGGCGCTGAGCCTTGCTCGCCGTCGTGAGCACCGCATGACAGGGCGTGCGCGACTGGCCGTGGATGCCACGCGCACCGTTCGGCATGCTATCGAGATCCGGAACGAGAGTTTCATTGACGAAACTTTTGTCCAAATGCTGCGCGAGCACAACATTGCGTTCGTCGTTGCCGACACTGCCGGAAAATGGCCCTACCGGGAAGACGTAACCGCGGATTTTCTTTATCTCCGCTTGCATGGCGACAAGAAACTGTATGCGAGCGGATACACCGATGAGGCGCTGGCGCGCTGGGCAGCGAGGATTCGCGCCTGGCGCGCCGGGTCCCAGCCAGAGGACGCGCACCTCATCTCGGCGCAGTCCCCGTTACAACTTCATATGCGTGATGTCTATTGCTATTTTGATAATGATATCAAAGTCAGGGCGCCGTTTGATGCTAAGACCTTGATAGCGAAACTGTAAAGAATGAAGCCACAGCTGGCGCGCGGTTCATGATTTGATCGTACAAATTCAACCGATGGAATTCCAGGCCGGAGTCAACCCACGGTGTAACTGTGCCGGGTGGTCCGAAAAAATAGAAGAAGAGAAGAAAATTCTCCAAATTCGAAAAATGGTTCTCAAGGAAATTGCTCTGAAATGGCCGGACGCGAAGAAAACGCCGGGGAACGATAATGATGTGTAGCAGCCGCAGCCGAGACTACTACACATCATTAAAAGTAATGGTGAGCAATACAACTCGCCCTCATCACTCTGGGTCACTATTTATTTTTATGGCTTTGGCTACCGGCTTTGGCATGTTGCTCTGATGTTCCACCTCGAGTTGAATGAGAGGAACTCTTGCTGTCCGAGCTACCTTTTTCACGATCGTCCGAACTTCCTTTTCCACGCGATTCTCCGCCTTTTCGGCCAGCTTCGCGAGCTTCCTTCGAATCAAACTCGTGGGCGGTACCCTTGTCATGAGCTGCCTTGCCACCTTTGCTGCCGGCTTCACGAGCTTCCTCCGAATCAAACTCGTGTGCGGTGCCCTTCTCATGAGCCGCTTTGCCACCCTTCCTGCCAGCCTCGCGAGCTTCTTCCGAATCAAACTCGTGTGCGGTACCCTTTTCATGAGCGGCTTTACCACCCTGACTGGCTATTTCGCGTTGCTTATCTTCATCCATGGAAGCAAAACCGCGTTTGCTTTCGCGGCCGCTGCTCCGGTCATCACTTTTTTCTTTATCTGAAGCCATCATGAATCTCCTATTATCGATACCTCAAAAGTTTCCCTCCGACATATAATTCCTCAAACCCAATGTCTTCGGGGTTCTTGTCTCTGTTAATCGAGTTAAACACAACAGAGAGTGACTGCATCCTAATAGGGAAAATCGCTTCACTCTGTTCGGAAGCATACATAACCTGAGCTGTTGACCAAGGAGGTATCAGATGAGATATGGTTAATTCGGAAGCCTTAAGTGCCAGGAGTTGCGGCGAGCCGACGGGCCAGACAGTTGATCAGCCAACAGCCGCTGCTAATCTCTGCTGAGCTGTTTTTTGCCGCCCTCACTGCCATCCTTTTTGCGGCTTGGCTATACTCATGATTCATGGGGGTGGCACTGGGGCCGTCAACCTACGGTTTTACGGGAGTACGGGGAGTATCAGGAGATATCCAAGGTTTGCCTGAAGGGTTTGTGTGAGAGTTTGCTTTGGACGATTCTGCTGAGGGTCTGCCTCAGGGCGGTTGCCCAAAGGCTTGAGGGAGCCTGTATCAAGGGCGAGTCGCTAGCTACATACCTAAAAAAGAAGCCGGTGCGCCGGACAAGCGTCGCATGAGCACCGGCTGGTTGAGCATTAGCCCTGAATTCAGATGACGTTTCTTTTCAGTAGCTCTACTCAAGTATCTAATCGGTTTTATTCTTTCCGTCCACCATCCTTGGTCATAAAGAACCAAAGAGCAACGGCACCTACACCTATTACGAGAATTGCCATTTCCATGATAACCTCCTTTAAGAATTGAGATGATTCAAGAGTTGACAACTTGACGACCGAGTACCACAGCGCACTTCTCCCGATTTTCGCCAGCAAGCACCTTCAGAAACATCCCTCTATTTAAAGAACCTTACCTGCGGATGAAACTCGTCATTCCGTCCGCTAACCTTTGACCCTAGTGCAAATAAAAAGTTCTGGCTTCAAGCATTAAGGCCTCTCTGAAGCCGTAATAATCCTACTTCCTTTGTGGGTAAAGGGTATGTGCGGTTTCGCACACTAGGAGACCCTCTGTGCTTATTTATTCAGGATCAAGGTAACTGCTTCCACTAGCTCATCATATTATTTTCTCGAACCCAGCTATCTCTCAGTCTGGCCTGCGTTTTCAGAAGGTGATACTTGACGCCCAACCGCCCAGGCCGCTGCATAGGACGGCTAGCCAAGGCGGAAGTTTCATGATGGTAAAGTGAAGGCTGTCCACGCCGCAAGTGCGCCGATCATTCCAGCCTGAGAGAGACCGATTGCCATGCCGACCTGGCTGCTGGCCGGACCGGGCAGAAATTGGCAGAAAGCAACCAGGTCTGCATAACTGCGCTCGCTAAGCCACCCGCGGCGCATGACGAATTCATCGTGAAAGTATCCCAGTTGCGCGATAGGTCCACCGAACGAGGTCAAACCCAAACGTAGGAAGACAAAAAAACCGTCCAGGTTCTGCCCTGGTTTTTTGCCTTCTATCATTTCCTGCTGATAATTGATAAGTCCGTTGATCGCAAAGACAGTAACCTGATATATGAAGGAAATTGGGCCGGTGAAGCTTTTGCCTTTCTGTCCCGGTAGTGCTGCATTCAAATCCAGAAAACCATTTTGAAGAAGAGACATTTTTCAACCTCTGGAATCGTACTGAATATTTACTATACGTTGGCTTGCTCTGTCGTGGTTCGACATAGGCAATCTTGCGTTTTTTAATGCCGCAGGCTATAAAAAGCTTGATGCTGCCATATTAACGTTCAGTTTAAGATATAAGCAGGCTCAAAAATTTCTACAGCTGATCAGTTGGATCGTGCTTTCTTACATCGACCCACTGCGTGAATAAATGGGTTTGGATGCTTTGAGGAAAAATTTGCCCAAAGAATAATTCAGGCATTCTCATTCTGTACCAGGTCCTCGGGTATTGGGAGCGTGAGCACGTCGCTCTTTCGGGGCGCGAACATCAAGAGAGCCCACTTGAGGTAAACCCGGCCAGTGGCATCGCACATGACGTAAGATAAATTGACCAACCTGCGGTGAAATCCTGCAGCGCCCGGGTATTCATGGCTTGCAATGCCTGAGTTGTATGCCGCAAGCAGCGTTGTGTCTCTCAGGTTAACCCTTCGTTCCAGCAGACAATTGACCGCGGTGAATACACGCGCTTGATCAACAACTTTGTCTTCCGGCAAAGCTTATGGAATAACCGCTCGTATCAGATTACCTGCCGGGGGATAATGAGGTTAACCAAGAGGAGGATCAGAACATGTCCGACCCTGCAATACAGGACCGCGCCGCCGGCGCCATTATGGGCGCCTTTATCGGAGATGCCTTAGGCCTCGGCCCGCACTGGTATTATGACCTGGCGGTACTCCGCCGCGACTATGGCGACTGGATTACGACCTACGCCGACCCCAAGCCCGGCCGCTACCATAGCGACCTCAAGGCCGGCCAACTCTCCCAGAGCGGCATCATTCTCCAGCTCATGCTGCGTTCACTCGTCGAGCGCGGCGGCTATGATGAAGCCGATTTCTGCCGGCGGATGGATGAGGAAATCTTCCCGTTGCTCAACGGCATGCCGGTGAACGGCCCGGGTGGGTATACCCAGCAGTCTATCCGCGACGCCTGGCGCAAGCGTGTGCGACAGAACCTGCCGTGGGGGCAAACGGGAGGCTTGGCCGATACCACCGAGGCGATAGCCCGCGCCCTCGCGCTGGCGGTGCGCTATGCTTTCCAACCGCAGGAACTGGCAGCCGCCATCTCCAGCAACACGCGGCTTACCCAGATCGACGATACCGTGGTTACCCTGACTGTCGCGTACGGGGCAGTGCTGGGTCTCCTGGTGCAGGGACACAAGCTCAACAGAAGCCTTTCCGGCAAGCTCATGCGATTGGCAAGGGCGGGAAAACTGCCTTTCCATACGATGGCACATACCGACCTGCAGCCGCCCCAGGCGGACTTTCCGTGCGAAAGTGGATATTTCATCTCTCCGGACGCCCTGCTCACGCCCTCGTATGTGGCTGCGGCCGCGATGGACCCGGATATCCGCATAGAGCCTGCATGGAAAGTCTCCATCGTTTATGGCATGACCTGCGCCATTTATCACCAACTTCCCGCAGCCTATCATCTCACCGCACGCTTTCCGGACGATTTCGAATCGGCTGTGCTCCACGCCGTGAATGGCGGCGGCGAAAACCAGGCGCGTGCCATGTTGACCGGCGCGCTGGTCGGCGCCCAAGTCGGGCTATCGGGAATACCCCTGCGCTTCCTCGATGGCCTGGACGAAGCCGAAACGCTCCAGCGGCTTGCAATGGAGCTGGCATCGAAAGTCGGCGCTTCAACCGCAGCGTCCCTTGCTGGCGTGCAGGCAACGTAGAGCAAATGGCGCTAGTGTCATAAACCTCTGCAAGTCCGCATCATTGCCAACCGTCGCGATGCTCCTGCAAAGAGATAATCCCTTCGTCGCACGCCATCATAGCAACAGCACGGAACTCCAGACCTTGCGAATTTATCGCGGAATCGACACCACTTGTCTCTCGGAAGGGGTAACGATCTCTCGGCGGGGCACGGCGCTTGATGAGGGATTTTACGAGGGGACGGGCGCCGGGGAAGTTCGGAAGGTTCTCACGATGTCCCAGTGCAGCGTCAGCGATAGAAACACTTTCTACATCTCCGGCGGCTCGAGACTCAGGCCCGACATTACCATGATCTCCAGTGGCGCGAGATGGCTCAGGTTGGACGCTCTTGCCATCACGTCCTGTTCCTGCAAAAGCTGGTACTGAAACACTTCCTCGTATGTATCCTGAACCAGAAGATTCACGACCCTCTTTGGCCACCCCATCATCCACCGGTTTGCGATCTCGATTCCGATTTGCCCTGATTGAATTATCATTTCCCGGACTTGATCCGGGTATATGTCCGGGTTGTACAGTAATTGCATTTTTGTTCTCCTGATTCGTTTCAGGCGTTTTAACATACCGTGTCAGTTCTTGCTTAATCAGACCCTCTCCACGCTCCACCAGCGCATCCTGAATCGGCTTGACCTCAACAGCTCCATTTGGCCCAGCCACGGCAGCCGCAGCTTGCTCGACTTCGGCCCGGCGATCGAGTGCCACATCCTGAATTACGGTCCCGCTCGCATCTCTGGCATTAACAACCTGGTCCGCTGCAGGCTCTATAGCCCAACACCCATACGATTATCGAGGGCAGCTTGCAGGGCAGCCTCTTTTTAATCTACATCCCAAGAAGCCTTGCTATAAAAAAACAAATTTCTCGTTCATCTTTACGTTCTCCATAAAAAAACCGCACTAGGCGAGTATAAAAATCATCATATTCAAGCAAACAGCAGCAAAAAAAAAGACTCGACCTTTACGGCTCTCATAATCCTAATGTCATCATAATTAGGTACTCCTATTATGTACCTGATAGAATGCCAGCGCTTTTTAGTGTGACTTTTCATTTCATCTCTGGGAGAAGCCCATGAATAAAAGGAGGCCGTTTCCATATGTAATTATTTCTTTATTGACAGGTACAGTTACAGCAGCAATTTACTATTTTTTAACAATAATGAATAAAAAGAAGAGATAACAATGAACAACACCGTTTTGAAAACGATAGTAATTTTTATTGCTTCAGCCATTATTTCTGGCTGCGCCACGATTATGGGACAAAGCGCTCCGGAAGCTTTAAACGTTCGCAGCGCTCCAGATCAAGCAAATATCGTTATTACTGATGAATCTGGTACCAAAATATTTGAAGGTAAAACTCCCACATCTCTGCCACTAGAAAAAAAGAAGGCCTTTTTCAGCGGCAAAAAGTATACGGTAACAATTAGTAAAGATGGTCATGCCGAGCGGACTGTCATCGTAGATACAAAAGTAAACGGATGGTACATTGCTAACGTCCTGTTTGGGGGCGTCATAGGCTTGCTGATCGTTGATCCGGCGACCGGAGCCATGTGGACGCTGAATACCAACGAAGTCAACGTAACACTGGAAGCTTCAAAACCAGAGGCGGCCACTGCACCGAATAACTTACGCATTGTTCTTTTGAACGATGTCCCAGCATCTTTACGCGACAAAATGGTCCAGGTTGCTCAGTAGTATGAGCGTTTAGTCGCAAATAAAATGTGAGACGGGCCGACGGACATGTATGTCTGTCGGCCCTGCAGCAGCTACACGCTCACCCGGATACGGCGCTTTACGTTGCGTCAATAATAATAACCTTGGTTCCGAACTGCTTAGAGGGAGGATACTGGATAATATAAAATTTCCAGCATTCACCAACTAATATGGAGAAGAGGAAGAAATGATTAATTTGTCAGCAATTGACCCATCCTCGAATGACTGAAATCTACCCTGCCTCTACAGCTAATTCAGTTTCCCATCAAGTAAATCGCCAGAAAGCTGAAAATGATGGTCCAAAGTATTACTCTGAGTATAACCAGCCCAGGCCGAAAACCGCCTTCAGGTTGCTTCTTCTCGTCGTCAGTCATTTTCTCACCTCTGCAAGTTAGTGCGGCTGGAAGATAGCATGTGACTAACTAATTTTGACGCGGTTCCTCTCGCGCGCAACTCCCAGCTAGGGAATAACTGCCCCTGCTATTGCGGTTTTTGTTTTATGCGCCTCCAACTGAAGGGACCCCGAAGACTTTTTTACGACTTCGCACAAAAAATAGGGTTCGCCTATAATCTCGAAAAAACCTAGCGCAAGTGGAGGAGGCTAATTCAACGTTTTGCTCATCTAGGCCACCCCTGGCTACCAAATCCTTCGAAATTATTTCTTTATCGCTAGAAGATAGACCAGACGTCGCCGCGAATACTCTACTGTCAGTAACTCCAACCGTAGCAAAACTTGGTAGCAACAACTCCATATTCATGGGATGAAATGCGAAGCCCAAAAACACAAGCTGCCTGGCCTCCTTAATCCTCTTGCGAATACCACTTGATCCTTCGTCGGTCTCTTCCGCGAAGGTCTTAATTTGACTTGTCAAATCCATGAGTTTTGTAGCATGCAGTGTTGCGCCAAAGCCAACTCCGCGTTCCTGACAAATGAATGGCAGCGATTCAACCATACCGTAGGGATGGTAAATCTCGATACCTTTGACCAATTCTGTCCAATGGCCCTGCTTATCCTCTTCTTCATCGCATTCCTCGCTTTGGTAGCAATCGCCCCCAGTTCATGTAGATACTGCTGGCACTCACATGGTTCGGCATGGGGCTATCAGTCATCTACACGCTAGTGGCGGGCCTGTTCTCGTAATTCCTTCACCCGAACATTGAACCCGGCCGTGAGCTTCGTAATGCGTTCCTCGACTGCTTTCACTTGTTCCTTAGGAGCGTCTTTGGACATCTCTCCACTCCTAAAGAAAATTCCTCTTTCCTTCTTTGCAACCGGAACAATATTTTTGTAAAGTGCATCACGCGGCAACCGATTAACCAAGCCAAATCAAGAGGAGAAATAAAATGGCAGCAACCAGAAGCTACAAAATTATCTTCGCCAATCAGGGGCGGTTTGCGGTAAACGTGCTCGCCCTTGCCTGCGACGGCTCGTGGCGAGATGCGATCCACCGCTACAACGGTAAGCATGATCTGGCGGTTATCGACGTGGGAGAAGAGAACGCTGCACACCTGGAGGAAATGCTAGATCAGGACGACAATGTTCTCTCCTACATATGTACGGAGCATTAAAAAGAGATGACCTCTGCAGAAATCCGGGAAGCCTGGAACGCACCGTGCTCATGTGGGAGCGCGGCAACGGAAAATGGCTCCAGCATCACAAGACCTGCTCCCGCGCACGCATCATGACTGAGCGCGGCTTGAACATACTCTCTCTGCTCACGCTCCACCGCCTGGCATTGAGTCTCATCCGGGCGAACCGGAAGGCTATTTACCTCTTCAGCCAGCGTCGAATGTTTGCCCGCCGAGTATTGAGCATCTTTCATTGCCGCATCGGCAGCTTGTTTCTTGGCGTCCAGTGCGTCAGTGACTTCTTTCACCCCAGCCCGGACCGTAACAACGTCAGTAGCGCATTTATCGTTCGCCGCCCGTAACACAGCGTTCTCTGAACTGAGCCGCTGCATTTCCTTGCTGGAACGCCAATCGCTAACGACGAAGCCGCCACCGAAAGACAGTGTCGCAAAAATAGTAATGACGATTGCTGTGATAGCTGGAGTGGCAAGCATCAATGCACCGCCGGACCAATAAGCGCTACCGCGAGCATTGCGGTATAGGCAATTGCGAAGGCAAGGGAAAGAGATTTCATTTTCGATAGACGTAAAAAAAGCCGCGCTTGGCGGCTGAAATGCAAAAACCACCGGGTTAGGGGTGGGTTAGGTTTCCGAGTAACTATTTCGCACTTTATAGAATACTTCTATCAGTGCTTCCCAGGAAAAGCAAGGGTTTTATTGGACCTTTAATCGTATGGCTACCTCAACCGTTCGTATACAATTTATAGGCCAGATGAGCTAATCAATCACTTTTCATCCACTCAATCCACACAACAATGCCATGTCTGAATTCCCTACCTTGTCCGATAATCTTGATCTCTCACGTTGCCCACATTGTTCAGTTTCCACCCCTTATCTGCAGCGTATAGATGGTTTTGATACAAACAATCACTTACGCAACAGGAAACGAACTTGGGCAATGTACAAATGTGCAAGTGTGGCGGCGTTGTAACTGCATCGGCAGCTGAACGGGGTGGAGTCGTATATGAATATTTTCCTGAATCGCCATCCGTGAACGATGATATACCGGGCAAGCCAAAAATTTATCTTCAACAAGCTCTCGAAAGTCTTCATGCCCCAGTTGGGGCCGTTATGCTAGCCTCAAGCGCAGTTGATGCTATGTTGAAGCTCAAGGGTTACGCTGATGGAAGTCTTTATACTCGTATCGAAAAGGCAGTAAAGGATCATTTGATCACCTCCGAAATGGGAACGTGGGCTCATGACGTTAGATTGGATGCCAATGATCAAAGGCATTCGGATGATTCGGCCTCCCTGCCCACTTCAGAAGATGCGCAAAGGGTAATTGATTTCGCTATCGCATTAGCAGAATTTATGTTTGTTCTGCCCAAACGCGTACAGCGAGGGATTGCGCATACGTAGGAAAAAGGATGGAAAATCCACTCTCCAAACTCGCGCTCGACTATTGGTACCAGGTAATCATGGTAGCGGGATTCGCGATATTCATCTTATGCGCACCGGGCTCCTTGTATCATTCCCTACAATTCCAGTTGCGCTAATTTCACTAGGCAGCTTTTTCATTAGTCTTGGCGATTAACCATCCTTTACAAACGCAAATCATAGCAGCATCACTATATTTTCCGGGCGGTAAGGTCACCAGCCATCCTAGAAAAACCTCATTTATTGGTTTATTTTTCGATTTTCTAGGAATGGCACTCTTGGCTTTAGGAATATACCGCCTATAACGTCAGTAGGACTAGCGGAATATTCTTGCTTGTCCACGCCCCATCTCAATGACAAACGACGTAGACGCACTTAAAATTGCCAACGATTCTGGCTTTCCCCTGCAGATCGCTATTGAGCACCTAGTACGAGCGGTGCCCCAGCGATCACGGATGGCGCGTTAGGTATATTGAGCATTCCTGGACAAACCCTTTGGACAACCAAAGCGGCTTCATTGATCTCGTCCTTCAGGATAAATATGCGACTACTTTCCTGGTAATTGAATGCAAGCGAATGCGTGATGCTACCTGGCTTTTCATGCAGTCTGGGGAAGGCTTGGAAAAACAGCATACGGCAAAAGGCTGGGTGTCACGCTTTTCGCCAGATAAAGCCACTTATTTTGGATTTCATGATGTTCGGGAAGACCCAGCTACACCCGAAGCAATTTTTTGCGCCGTTCGCGGACAGTCTACCAACGATAAGCGAACCCTTTTCGAGCGGATAGGGGGAGAATTGGTTTCTGCTACCGAGGCTCTAGCACAAGAAGAAAGGGATTTTCGGCCAACAGTTCATGACACTATTCGATTCTACTTTAATGTCATCGTAACTACCGCTGAGCTAAAAATGGCGTATTTTTCTCCTGGCAGCATTTCCCTTTCCGATGGCACATTAACCGACGCACGCATAGAAGATGTTCCTTTTCTTCGGTTTAGAAAGCAATTGTCAATTCGATCGAGGGCTCTGACACTAGAGGATTATTCCAACGATAGAAGTGGTTCTTCTGCTGCTATGGCGAAGGAAAAAACTATATTTGTTGTGCGCGCTGACGCGTTATTAGAGTTTCTTCGGCAATTTCAAGTACCGGACTACGCCGTGCGCCACTTCGATTACTAGAATACCGCTAAGCATAATGAATCGCCCCGAGTTTCATGGAGGCTGTTTGGTTTAAGTTAAACTTCTAGCGTGGTTTTTTCAGCCAGTTGCTGATAATAGTTTATCTCAGCTT
>NZ_FMWY01000035.1:0-39428 GCF_900103145.1 Nitrosospira sp. Nsp18
CACTCTTTACCATATCAAGGTCTCCTTTTCGGTAACCTTCAATATGGCGCAACGTTATTTCTCAGAATACCTTTCGGTTACATTTAATTCGGCGCAATTCGCGCTAAGTCGGCACAGGGAGAGAGTGTCTATGAGCCGCAACCTTACGAACAACTGGCGCGCGCATTACATAATGAGGGAAAGTATGAGGTTGCTAAGCGCATCACACTCGCGAAACTCTCGCTCGAACGTCGATTTGTCCATCACCAGTGGATTCGTCCGTTTCTATGCATAATGGAGAAATGGTTCGACTATGGGTTGTTTCCAGGGAAAAGCGTGTCGTGGTTCCTTATGTTATGGTTGGTCGTCGGTACAGGTGCTTTCTATATTGCAAATTACCATGTTGATGAGCCTGTGCTTGTGCGGAATTTAGGGGCAGGTACGTTAGCATTACCCGGGCAACGTTGCGGCGAAGAAATCGATTCCTTATGGTATGCGCTGGATGTGTTTGTTCCAGGACTGGACCTCAAGCAGGAGGATAGATGCTCAATTGCTACTCGCGATGAGGCGCGGCCGTGGCGTGCTTTCAGTGTAATATACGAAATATTGGGCGCAATAGTGACACCCATCATGTTGCTCAGCGTGACAGGCATGCTACGCCGATATATCGAGCGATGAACGGATTGATTATGCTGGCATAGTTTCATCGCGCCTTATCTTCATTATCTTCAGCCTGTAGGATATTCTTACCTGTGATCAGTTTGTCGGAAGTCTCAATAGAAAACTGAAAATAGACCTGGCACTGGGATTGCCAACCGCGAAAACAAGAAGCTAACCTACGAAGAGCGGTGTTCGGAAAATGGTTTAATTCCGAAGGTCCGACGCAAAGTCAAGTCCTGGTTCATCAGGAGGACTTCCTGCAGGGCAGATAATTCAATCCCAACGCAAGTCGAGCTATCACAAACCTAATCACTCCACCGTCACCGACTTCGCCAAATTCCGCGGCTTATCAACATCCGTGCCTTTCTGCAGCGCTACATGGTAGGCAAGCAGTTGCAGGGGGATTGTGTGGAGGATGGGACTGAGCAAGCCAGCATGTTCCGCTAAGCGGATAACGTGGACACCTTCGCTTTCCTGGATGCGGGAATCGGCATCGGCGAAAACATAGAGTTCACCGCCGCGTGCGCTGACCTCCTGCAGGTTGGACTTGAGTTTTTCCAGCAGCGTGTCGTTGGGGGCGATGGCGACTACCGGCATATCCTTATCCACCAAAGCGAGGGGGCCATGCTTTAGTTCACCGGCGGCGTAGGCTTCGGCGTGAATGTATGAAATTTCCTTGAGCTTGAGGGCACCTTCCATGGCGATGGGATAATGCATGCCGCGCCCAAGGAACAATGCGTGGCTTTTCTCCGCGAATCTTTCGGCCCAGGCCTTGACCTGCGGTTCGACCTGTAACGCGTTCTGTAGCGCAACGGGCAGATGCCGCAACTCGGCGATCATCTCCCGCTCGCGTTCACCGGATAATTTACCGCGCATTTTTGCTAATGTCATGGTGAACAGCATCAGCGCCGCCAACTGGGTAGTGAATGCCTTGGTGGAGGCTACGCCGATTTCGGGGCCTGCACGGGTGAGAAAGCGCAGGTCGGTCTGGCGCACCAGGGCACTTTCGGCCACGTTGCAGATGCCGAGGCTGTAACGGTGCCCTAATGATTTCGCATAGATGAGGCCAGCCAGGGTGTCGGCTGTTTCTCCCGATTGGGAAATTCCTACCACCAAGGTATTCGGACCGACCGCGGGATTACGGTAGCGGTACTCACTGGCGATCTCGACATTGCAGGGAATTCCCGCTACGGTTTCAAGCCAGTAACGGGCTACCAATCCAGCGTGGTAGCTGGTGCCGCACGCAAGTATCAGGATGCTATCGGTGTTATTGAAAATATTCTCCGCTTCGCTGCCAAACAACCTTGGGGAAATGGATTGGGCGTTGAGGACCATCTCCAGGGTATTGGCCACCACGCCGGGTTGTTCGAATATTTCCTTTTGCATGAAATGGGCATAAGGCCCCATCTCTACCGCATCGTTGCTGAGCTCACTTTCTTGCACAGTACGCGTCACTTCCTTGCACACATTATCATGCAGGCAATTGATAATGCGATAGCTGTCGCGGTGCAGTTCGGCCACATCGCCATCTTCGAGGTAGATCATGCGCCGGGTGACCTGCAGCAGTGCGGAAGCATCGGAGGCAGCATAGTTGCCGGAATCGCCCAGCCCCAGCAATAACGGCGCGCCGTTGCGGCAGACGACTATGCGTTCCGGGCGCGACTCTTCCATGACCGCGATTGCGTAAGCTCCCTGCAATTCGGCTATGGCACGGCACACTGCTTCAAATAGATCGGGTGTTTCGTTCAGATGAAATGAAATAAGGTGGGCGATCACTTCGGTGTCCGTGTCCGAAGTAAATATAAATCCGTCATTCTCCAAGCGCTGGCGCAGCAGTTCGTGGTTTTCGATGATGCCGTTGTGGACGACTGCGACTTCTTTTGATTTTTTACCTGCGAAATGCGGGTGAGCGTTGCGCTCGGAGGGAGCGCCGTGGGTAGCCCAGCGGGTATGAGCGATACCCGTTTCGCCGCTAAAATTCTGGCTATCTGCAAGTTTGCTCAATTCCGCAACGCGGCCGGTGGTACGCAGTCTATGCAGTCCGCCGTTGTTGAGCGCGATCCCGGCGGAATCGTATCCCCGGTATTCCAAGCGACGCAAGCCTTCAAGCAGGGTGGGAACAATGTTACTTGTTGCTACTGCGCCGACTATTCCACACATTTGATAGCATCCTTCTATAGGTTTGGCGAACAAACAGTACAAACGTCATACTGGAGAGAGCGAGTATCCGATGATGTACAAGCAGTACCTTACGCGCGTCACTGTTGACTTGGATAAATTCCAGGTAGAGCCCGGAATGAAGAAATATCTGTTACTTGCGAGATAAACAGGGTTTGACAATGAAATATAATCCGGAAAATTCCGCTGTTCCAGTTCCAGTGTTCATTTCTCACTCTTCGGTTTTTTAACAGGTCGCTGCCAGCCCTCGATACTCAGTTGCCTGGCTCGCGACAGCGTCAATTTATTCGGCATCGTGTTTTTGGTGATGGTTGAGCCGGCACCGATGGTGGAACCTTGCGCTACTGTTACCGGTGCGATCAGTTGAGTATCGGAGCCAACAAAAACATCATCCTCGATGATCGTCTGGTATTTATTGGCACCATCGTAATTGCACGTAATCGTGCCGGCACCGATATTGACGTTCTTTCCGATTACGGCATCGCCGATGTAACTCAGGTGATTTGCCTTGCTGCCGGCGGCGATGCTGCTATTTTTGACTTCGACGAAATTACCGACATGGACGTCGTGATCTAGCTTGGTTCCGGGACGGATACGTGCGTAAGGTCCAACTCGGCAGTTATTTCCGATTTCAGCCACTTCGATCAGGCTGAATGGCGCGATTGCCGATCCGGCAGCGATCTTAACATTCTTCAAGATACAGTGAGCGCCCACTTTCACGCCATCGTCCAGCTGCACGTCGCCCTCGAAAATACAGTTGATGTCTATTTCCACATCCCTGCCACAGACGAGCTGGCCCCGAATATCGATACGGGCGGGATCCGCCAGCGTCACACCCTGCTCGAGTAATTTTGCTGCAAACTGGTTCTGGTAGACCCGTTCAAGCGCCGCGAGCTGTGCCTTGCTGTTGACGCCAACTGTTTCCCAGGCATGGGCCGGTTGAGCGACCTTTATTCTGACGCCGTCCTTGACTGCCATCGCAATAATGTCGGTAAGGTAATATTCCTTTTGCGCGTTTTTGTTTTCCAGCTTGTGCAGCCAGCCATGAAGATACCGGTTAGGAATCACCATAATGCCGGTGTTGATTTCGCGGATTTGCCGCTGGGCCGCAGTTGCGTCTTTTTCTTCGACAATGGCGACGACCTCGCATGTTTCGCCATCGCGCACGATTCTGCCGTAACCGCAGGGATCGGCTAACTCCACAGTCAGCAAGCCAATGGTTTTTTCTCCGGCGGTCGAGATCAGTCTTTTTAACGTTTCGATGCTGGTAAGCGGTACATCGCCATACAGGATGAGTGTCATACCATGCTCATCCAGATGGGGCAGCGCCTGCTTCACCGCGTGACCGGTGCCAAGTTGCGGCACCTGCTGCGCCCAGCTGAGGCTTTTGTCATTTATCGCGTCCGGGACGGCTTCGCCGCCATGACCATAAACAATACAAATTCCTTGGGGCGACAACGCACGAGCTGTATCCAGCACATGTGCCAGCAGAGCCTTGCCTGCGAGTGGATGCAAAACCTTGGGCAAAGCCGAGTTCATGCGCTTGCCGAGTCCGGCAGCGAGAATTACGATATTCAGTTTAGACACGTCAATGAAAGTGCGGTCAACGAAAGGAAATTCTGGCGAACAGCAGACGTCTATCTGATTTATACGCCTTGCCGCGCGACGATAATATTCGGCAACATATGCACGATAAAGGCGACAACGTCGTGCCGATAACTTTGGTAAGCTAATTTATCACATCATGGGATCAGAATCCATCTACAGCCTGCCTTAGCATCAGGCGTGGTGCTAAGCGTGGTGCTACGCTTGACAGGCTTGACGTTGTACAAGCGTTTTGTTTTGCGGGCTATTTGCCATCGTGCGGCTTATTCAGACATAAAAAAAGGCGGTTGTCGCCGCCTTTTTTTATGTCTGGAGCCCCGGTTATCAGTGCCCGCCTTTTCGCAATCTCTGAATGGTGGCCAATTGCGCGATTGCTTCGGCTAGCTCAGCCTGTGCCCGCGCATAGTCCATTGCGGAAGACCGGTCTCTCATGGCTTCCTCTGCCCGTTTCTTGGCGTCAATCGCCTTCAATTCATCGAGATCGGCGCCCCGCACAGCCGTGTCGGCAAGAATGGTTACTACGTCCGGCTGAACTTCGAGCATACCGCCGGAAACATAGACCAGTTCCTCTTCTTGCAGAGGCGCCTTGATGCGTACCGACCCCGGCTTGATTCTTGTTAGCATCGGTGTATGTTGCGGATAAATCCCCACTTCCCCCGCCTCTGCCGGCGCTACCAGGAACTCAGCAGGGCCGGAGTATATCGATTCCTCGGCACTGACAATATCAACGTGAAACACACCCATTTTAGCTTCCATTCAGCATTGATTGGCTTCTCTCGTTATTGTTCATAAAGAGAAGACCGGATTCATGCATATCTTTTCTATTGTAACGTCTTGGCTTTTTCGACTGCTTCGTCTATTCCGCCAACCATGTAAAACGCCTGTTCCGGCAGGTGATCATATTCGCCGGCAACAATGCCTTTGAAACCTTTGATGGTTTCCTTCAGCGATACATATTTTCCGGGTGAGCCGGTAAATACCTCGGCCACGTTAAACGGCTGCGAAAGAAAACGCTGAATCTTGCGCGCCCTGGCCACAGCCAGTTTGTCTTCGGGAGAAAGCTCATCCATTCCAAGAATGGCGATAATGTCGCGCAACTCCTTGTAGCGCTGCAGGGTTTGCTGCACGTCGCGCGCGGTATTATAGTGCTCTTCGCCAACCACGAGCGGATCAAGCTGCCGCGATGTGGAATCGAGCGGATCCACTGCTGGATAAATGCCCAGCGACGCGATGTCGCGCGATAGCACTACGGTTGCATCCAGGTGACCGAATGTTGTTGCAGGCGAGGGATCGGTCAAATCGTCCGCTGGAACATATACAGCCTGGATCGATGTGATGGAGCCGGATTTGGTGGATGTGATACGCTCCTGAAGCCGACCCATTTCCTCGGCCAGCGTCGGCTGGTAACCCACTGCGGAGGGCATCCGGCCCAGCAAAGCCGATACTTCAGTCCCCGCCAGGGTGAAACGGTAGATATTGTCCACAAAAAGCAGCACGTCCCGCCCTTCATCACGGAAATATTCTGCCATGGTCAGGCCCGTCAGGGCCACCCGCAGCCGGTTGCCGGGTGGCTCATTCATTTGGCCGTAAACCAGCGCTACCTTATCCAGCACATTCGAGTCTTTCATTTCATGGTAAAAATCGTTGCCTTCGCGAGTCCGTTCGCCGACACCCGCGAATACCGAAAAACCGCTGTGCTCGATGGCGATGTTACGGATCAATTCCATCATGTTGACGGTCTTGCCCACCCCCGCGCCACCAAACAGCCCTACTTTTCCGCCTTTGGCGAACGGGCAGACCAGATCGATAACCTTGATGCCGGTTTCCAACAATTCCGTAGAGGCGGAAAGCTCGTCGAATGCGGGCGCCTTCCGGTGAATCGACATGGTTTTTTCGGCGCCGATATCGCCCATCTCGTCTATAGGCCTGCCAAGAACGTCCATGATCCGGCCCAGGGTCTTGGTGCCGACGGGAACCTTGATCTGTTCGCCGGTATTCGTAACCATCATGCCACGGCGCAGCCCATCCGAAGATCCCAGCGCAATCGTGCGCACCACGCCATCTCCCAACTGCTGCTGCACTTCAAGCGTCAACTCTGTTCCCTCAAGCACAAGCGCGTCATATACTCTGGGCATTTCTTCGCGCGCAAACTCGACGTCAACCACCGCCCCGATACACTGAACAATTTTTCCCTGGTTCATGTTGTTCCCTAAAATGCTATATCAAAATATTAAACCGCTGCCGCCCCACCGACGATTTCCGACAATTCCTTGGTGATAGCGGCCTGGCGCGATTTGTTGTAAATCAGCGTCAATTCGTTTATGACATTGCCGGCATTGTCCGACGCCGCCTTCATCGCCACCATTCGTGCGGACTGCTCGGATGCCATGTTTTCCGTCAACGCCTGATAAATAAGGGCCTCGACATACCGCACCATTACGTCGTCGATAACAGGCTTGGCTTCAGGTTCGTAAATGTAATCCCATACGCCCCGCTGTCCCGTCGGACCATCGCCCGTTTTGAGCTGCTCGTCGGAAAGTGGAAGCAATTGTTCCATCACCGGCTCCTGCTTCATCGTATTGATGAAGCGCGTATAAAAAATATACACGCGGTCGAAGCGATCCTGGGTATAGCCATCCAGCAGGACTTTTATCGCACCGATTAGTTTCTCGAGATCGGGCGCATCGCCCAGGCCTACGACATGCGAAATGACATTGGCACCGAGCCGGTTCATGAATCCAAAACCCTTGTTGCCGATGCAGCATGCTTCAATCTGCTCGCCTTCCGCTTCCCACGCTTTCATCTTACCTATCGCCATGCGCAACACGTTCGTGTTGAGTCCGCCGCATAATCCCTTGTCGGAAGTAACGACGACGATACCGATCCGTTTCACCGTATCACGGTCTATCAGAAACGGGTGGCGATACTCGGTATAGGCCCGACTCATGTGCGCGGCTACGTTACGGATTTTCTCGCCATATGGACGCGCCTTTTTCATGCGCTCCTGCGCCTTGCGCATTTTGGAGGCCGCTACCATTTCCATGGCGCGCGTGATCTTCTGCGTGTTCTTTACGCTTTTGATCTTGTTGCGTATTTCTCTGCTGCCGGCCATGGGTTAGTATGTTCCGTTCTTCTTGAAATCCTGAATCGCGGCGTCGAGCGCCTTCTCGGTCTCTGCGTTCATATCCTTGGTGGTTTCTATCTTGTCCATGATGGCGCCATACTTGCTGCGTATAAAGCCTTTCAGCGCCGACTCGAACGCAAGGGCACGCTTGACTTCAACATCGTCCAGATATCCCTTGTTGACAGCGAACAGGGTGAGCGCCATCTCGGATACGCTCAAGGTGGCGTATTGTGGCTGCTTCATCAATTCGGTCACCATCTTGCCCCGTTCCAATTGCTTGCGAGTGGCCTCATCGAGATCGGACGCGAATTGCGCAAATGCCGCGAGTTCGCGATACTGCGCCAGCGCGAGACGCACGCCGCCGCCCAGCTTCTTGATAACTTTTGTCTGCGCAGCACCGCCGACGCGCGACACTGAAACGCCGGCATTGATAGCAGGGCGAATACCCGCATTGAACAAATCGGTTTCCAGAAAAATCTGACCATCTGTAATCGAAATAACGTTAGTGGGAACGAAAGCGGTTACGTCGCCCGCCTGAGTCTCGATCACCGGAAGTGCCGTAAGTGAACCGGTCTTCCCTTTGACCTCGCCATTGGTTGCTTTTTCCACCCAGGCCGCGCTTACCCGCGCTGCGCGTTCCAGCAGGCGCGAGTGCAGATAAAACACGTCGCCGGGATAAGCTTCGCGTCCAGGCGGGCGCCGCAGCAGTAGCGATATCTGGCGATAGGCCCATGCCTGCTTCGTCAGATCGTCATAAATGATGAGTGCGTCTCTACCCGAGTCGCGGAAATACTCGCCCATGGTGCAACCCGAGTAAGGCGCAATAAATTGCATCGCTGCCGACTCCGACGCGGTGGCCGCCACCACAATCGTGTATTCCATTGCGCCGTGTTCTTCCAGCTTGCGAACGACGTTGTTGATGGACGAGGCCTTCTGTCCGATCGCAACGTAGATGCAAGTCATATTCTCGCCCTTCTGATTTATGATTGCGTCTATCGCCACCGCGGTCTTGCCTGTCTGGCGGTCACCGATGATCAATTCACGCTGTCCCCGCCCAACGGGAACCATGGCGTCAATGGATTTAAGCCCTGTCTGCACGGGTTGATTCACCGATTGACGCCAGATAACACCGGGCGCTATTTTTTCAATCGGCTCAGAACGTTTCGTGTTTATCGGACCTTTACCGTCGATCGGCTGCCCCAACGCGTTCACTACCCGGCCTATCAGCTCCTCACCCACCGGGACCTCAAGAATACGGCCGGTACATTTGACGATATCGCCTTCGGTGATATGCTCGTATTCGCCCATGATTACCGCGCCAACGGAGTCGCGCTCAAGGTTGAGGGCGAGACCGAAGGTATTGCCGGGAAATTCCAGCATTTCGCCCTGCATCACGTCCGCGAGACCGTGGACACGCACGATCCCGTCGGTCACCGACACAACGGTTCCCTGAGTGCGGACTTCCGCAGAAGCGGGGAGCCCTTCAATTCTGCTTCTAATCAGCTCACTGATTTCGGATGGATTTAACTGCATTTCAAATAGCTCCTAGCTTTTAAGTGCAACAGCCATGGCTTCCAGTTTAGCTCGTACGGAAGCGTCAAGCACCTCGTCGCCGACTTCAACTTTCACCCCGCCTATCAATTCCGGATCGATGCTTACTTTGGCTTCTATCTTGCGCTTGAACCTGGCCTCGAGGTCGGCCACCAGATCTTTCAATTGAGCATCGCTCATGGCAAACGCGGAAGTCACTTTTGCGTCCAATACCCCATCGTGGCGGGTCTTGAGTTGTTCGAACATCTCGCTCACCTCGGGCAATACTTCTACCCTGCTGTTTTCCGCAAGCAGTAAAACAAAATTGCGGCCTTCATCGGTGAGTTGGTCGTCACATATGCCGAGAAGCAACTCGCCCAACCGTTTAGGCGGGACTTTAGGATTACCGACAAGCGCCTGAATTCGCTCATCCGTCGCTATTGCCGCTAGAAGCTGCAACATTTCCGACCAGGCGGGAAGTGTGCCGCTGGTTTTTGCCAACTTGAAAACGGCTTCAGCATAAGGCCGTGCGATCGTGCGCGTTTCGGCCATCGCCTAGAGCTCCGCTTTGATGGATGCGAGCAAATCCGCGTGCGTTTTGGCATCTACTTCGCGGCGCAAAATTTTTGCGGCGCCGGCCAAGGCCAGGTCCGCCACGTTCTGCCGCAACGTTTCCCTTGCACGAAATACTTCCTGCTCGACCTCGGCCTTGGCGCCGGTAAGGATGCGGCCGCCCTCATCTTTCGCCGCCGACTTTGCTTCCTCGACAATCTCGGAAGCGCGTTTCTCCGCCTGAGCAATAATTTCGGCTGCTCGCTGCTTGGCGTCCCTAACGACATCAGCGGAACGATGGCTGGCCAATTCAAGTTCGCTTTTACCTCGCTCGCCTGCAGCCAACCCATCCGCAATCGTTTTCTGCCGGTTTTCGATAGCGCGCATCAACGGCGGCCAGACAAATTTAACTGTAAACCAGATAAAAATGGCGAAGGCCATTGCCTGGGAAAGAAGCGTCAAGTTGATATTCATGGCTAGTCTCTGATAATGGTACCGGGAAGGGGCATTATTATTTGATGACGGCCAGCAATGGATTACCGAACGCAAAAAGCATGGCCAGACCAACACCGATAATAAACGAGGCATCGATCAACCCGAGTAACAGGAACACTTTGCCTTGCAGTGTCGGAATCATTTCGGGCTGACGCGCAGCGCCTTCAAGGAAGCTACTGCACATGATACCGATACCGATACAGGCGCCGGCTGCGCCAAGGCCGATCATCAGACCGATACCAATGCCTGTATAGGCCTGAATCATCGCCAAGTATTGCAAATTGTCCATCTCGATTTTCCTCTCTTCGTGGTAGTAAATAGTAATCTGGAAAGCGGGGTGAAGCTGAATCAGTGGGATTCGTGCGCCATGGAAAGATAAACGACCGTCAGCATCATGAAAATAAACGCTTGGAGCGTAACGATCAAAATATGGAAAATGGCCCATCCCGCACCAAGCACCGTGCCGAATAGCGTACCGGCCAAACCGGTGGCAGCCCACATGCCGAGCAGCAGAAAAATAATTTCCCCGGCGTAAATATTTCCGTAAAGACGCAGGGAATGGGAAAGCGGCTTGGAAACGTATTCAACCAGATTGAACAGCAGGTTGACCGGCCACAGTAAGGGATTCTTGCCGAAGGGAGTGCAAACCAGCTCATGTATCCAGCCGCCCAACCCCTTGACCTTTATATTGAAAAAAATCATCAGCAGCCATACGGAAAGCGCCAGCGCAAATGTGGTATTCACATCGGCGGTCGGAACACTGCGCCAGTTGTGCAGCCCCAATAGTTCATAGACCGAAGCCATGATATCAATCGGCAAAAAGTCCAGTGCGCTCATCATGAACACCCAGACAAACACCGTTAGCGCCGCAGGCGCGACAAAAGCGTGCCGGTCGCCATGGAAAGTGCTCTTGACCTGGTTATCAACAAACTCGATGGCCAGCTCGACAAATGCCTGGCGTTTTCCGGGAACGCCGGAGGTCGCGCCGCGCACCACCCACCACAGGAAGCCGAAGCTGATGATACCGATCAGCGACGACATCACGAGGGTGTCCACATGCAACGTCCAGAACGAGCCTTCACCTACCGAACTGGTCAGGTTCGTCAGATGGTGATCCATGTATGAGGTTGGGGTGAGTTCCTTATCCGATGCCATTTTTTGCCTATTCAAACTATTTAATTCGGGCAACCTTTGCGTCGTCCCTTACAAATAACGCCATTGCGAAAATCAGGACCGTCAGTGCGAATGTTCCGATAAACCCGGCCGCGACAACATCCTTGTAAAGCGTCAGCACCAGCCAAAGCAGGACAATCATGACGACAACTTTCACCGCCTCCGCTTTTAGCGCCGTTATCAAGACGCTCGTTGCGGTAGAGCCGCTGTACCGTGAAATGATTGCCGAAAAAGCCGCTGCGGAAACCAGGCTGACCGCACCCCCCAGTAATGCGGAAGCGGCGCCATGAAATCCCCACAACAGGCCAAGACCCACCACCATCGCCATAGTGACGATCAGTTGCCAGCGCATGACAATGCGCACTGGCTTGTTTCGTATCAAAGGCATTGTTTTCTGGTGTCTGTCAGAGGCAACTGACTAGCGTGAAGCCAGGCGAATTACCATTCTGTTTCGGAAGACCTGATTTTCGTTCCCGGCCGGCGCCCTCTTCGGGTTTTTTAGCCCCTGCCGGATTGCGGAACCCGACGTTGGCTGATTTCAAAACACGCGGATTCTAAACTTCTTGAGCGCGACAGTCAATTAAAACCACCCTTGGAGTAGGTAATACGAGCGGCATTTGGGGGGTAGAACTGCGCCAGTCATACGCTTTAGCCATAAAGCAGCTACAAGAAGGTATAGGGCGCCGGGATTTCGTTCTCCGTCGGTTGCGGATGGCTTTATGAGCAGTAACACCCGGATATTACATATTTTGGTCCGGTGCGCGGTAAAATTCGACAAAGAAACGCGCAGCGCCTTGAAGTTCCACGTGATGCGGAACCTCCGGCACAACGATTCCGAGGTTGTCAGCAGACACCTCGGTGTCTGCGTTCAGAGCGGCTACGCGATATCGGAGCTTTCCTTCCAGAACCGTTATTTTTGCCCATACACCGGCTTTCGTGGAGTGGTCCTTCCTCAACGCAGCGGGAACCGATTCCTCCGTAAACACAGGCGTCCGCTTGTACGGAATAAAGCCATCCGGCATCTCGAACTTATCGCACCGAACGCAATTGAGCATTTTTCCTATCATTTCATTACGGCCTTCCTCGGTAATAACCCACGGGCGATTGATAAAGGGCGGATTATGCCGTACATGCTGCGCATGGCCGCAACTGAGGAGCGCTCTCGGGTCGCCTTCGCTGTCCAGGTCAAATCCTGTAATTGGTCTTTCCATAAGTAATGAGGGTACCGTTAAATTTATTGGCCAAGTTCTGGAACAGATTGCTTATCAGACTCGTTTTCTGAAGATGGCTTCCTGCTGCCAAGCCTGATTCTTTCCGGGAAAGAAGGGTTAATGAGGCAATCCCGAACTCGGGATATGAAATGCAGATGAGCTTATGTGGATGCTGCTAAACCGTTTCCACGGTCCTGAGCATATTTTGAACCATCCGAAGGGTTAAACGTACCGGCCCCCGATCCCATGGGGTAAACCGCGGGAGCTGATATAAATCACTGTCCATCCTTGCTGCGCCATGAGCAGTTGAAACCGCCGCATCGAAGCCCAGGTCCCTAACCATCCTGACGTGGTCTGGCAAATAGTCTTGTCCCGGTTTTCCGTTTGGATAAGCGAAAAGCCGTACCGGCGCGCGAATAATGCCCTCAAGTATTTCCTTGCCATGGGCGATGTCGGCACAAGCTGCGCTATTTTCCATTTTTGCAAGAATGGGATGGCTAGCGGTATGTCCGCCAATTTCCATCCCTGCCTCGTGCAGAGCCCTGACTTGATCCGAGGTCATCATGAGATTGCTGCTGGAACCCGGGGTGACGGAAATGAGCCCGCCCATCCCCTCTACTTTCGATTGCCTCATCTCGAGAGGCAAGTACTTGAGCTCACCTAACAGATACTCGATGGCTTGACGACGCTGGGAAATAGTCTCAATCTCGAATTGCCCCAACCCCAGACTGCGGAGATCGATTATACCTGTGATTGCATGGCGGATCAATTCGATGACTGTGTCGTTCCACATCCTCCCGCCATCGAGGAAACTGGCCGCCACAAAAAAAGTAGCCGAAATGCCATGTTTTTTCAAAATCGGCAAGGCGACTTCCGCATTATCGGCGTAGCCGTCGTCAAAGGTGATGGAGGCGGCGCGCGGCGGCAACTTCCCACGGCGCAGGCCTTGTATTGCATCCGAGAGCGGTATTATCCTGAAGCAACCCGCAAGCTGTTCCATGTGCCGGTCAAAGTCTTCCGCATGACCCTCTTCCGGAAATAACGGGTCCCGCCGAGGCAATACGCGATGATAGATCAGTATCGACAAACGATTGCGCGCGCCGCCGGGAGAAAACAGGTGCAGGAGCGCGCGGCTCGGCATTAGGATTCGAGGTTGCATAGGGTTCGGGTGATTTGCAGCGTAATCAGATTCATGCGCCGGCATGGGCGAAATTCCGGAATGCTGATGCTATGGAATTTACAGGAGAACATCCTTACCGATATACATATCCTAGCTTGAGTCCCGGGTAATGGGTTGCGGGGGAGATGGCTCCAAAGTACCCAGGTGTCGTGGCGAGCCTTTACCTTTCTTGCCGGCCAGCGACAACGCTCTCTGCTTAAGTTCTTTTTCTACCAGAACACGCGTGATTATCATGGTGCCCATAAGGTAATACGGCACATCGTAATAGAGCAGGCTAAGAAATGTCCCACCTACCGCAAAGCCGATAATTGACACCTGAATCATCGTTGCCAGGCTTGAGGCCCACTTGTATTCCTCGAGTTTTTTTGTATTGCGAATGATCCATGAACCCGTTTGCCACGTATATAACCCCAGCAGCAGGTATAGCCCCAGGCCGACAAAACCATGCTCGCCGAGGGCTTGGAAATAAATGCTGTGGGCGGCATGTATGTCCGTGGGATTAGGCGCATAAGCCCAGAATAGTGCAGGCGTAATGACTTCGAAACCGCCGCCGGTCAACGGGTGGTCCTTGGCCAGATTGTATGCCATCCACCAGGCATTGAAACGGCCCTGGACGGAGCCGTCCTCCTCGTAATCGCTAATGGAATCCATCCTTTCGGTCCACTGAGCGGGCATGAAGGCGAGCGCTGGCGGAATAGCGAGCATAAACAACGCGCCCATCCGGGCTTTATGCCGGCTTTTAAGCCATAGAAAAGCAACCATCGCTGCAATCGCCAGCAACGCCCCCCGCGAATACGAACCGAGCGCGGCAAGCGCGCAAAGCATCATGGCCGCTGTGAGGCTATAACGCACCCATAGCTTGGGGGAAATCGTCTGCAGATAGTGCATCAGGGGAATAGTCATGATAAGCGCCAAGGCGATTTCGTTATTCCCCCCGATAAAGGTGCCTTCCGGTCCCAGGACCATGTCCACCCCACCGCCTACTACCGTGAAGATACCGCCCTTTACGCCATAATAGCCAAGCGAGATCACGATTATCCAGATAAGCCAATTTATATGGTCTTTTGTCCTGATCAGCATGATGACGACAAAGGTCATCAGCATGATCTTCATCACCTTGCTCCACTGGTCATACACAAGCTCGGGATAAATAGAAAATACAGTGCTCACGTTCATCCACAACACGAAAGCGATGAAAATCCAGGTCAGCGACGTTATCGGAAGGTTTTTTGGCTCCTTGGTAGCTATAAGCGTTAGTAATGTGACACCGCCAATGATAGCGGCGAAGGGAAAGGTGGTCGCAAATCCCCACGCCTGAGTATGGGGATTCATGACGCTGATCCACACCCACATCAATGCCCCCCTATGCGGCTTTTTGAAGATGGTGGGCAGAAAACCGAAAACGATCAGGGTGACGAGAATGTCTCTCATGTTTGCATGACAAGACTTTGAACTGTTCGCATCTCTTTATGAGGCAAAGAAAAGAAGGGGTTGTTCCGGAGAGTCAATCACGCCAGAATGGTCTGGCTCAATGACATTCGACCCTGCATAAAGCAATAGTTAATCAGTGGTGCTGCTCACGGTTCTGCTTCGTCCGGCTTGAAATCTATTTGCGTCGTTGCTGCCCAGGTTCTCCCTGAAGACATTCCGCTGTTTCAGATATTCAATCACCTGCGCGACACACTCTTCAAGGGGCAATTCACCCGTTTTAACTGCAAGTTCCGGATTGAGCGGGGCCTCGTACGGCGATGAAATTCCTGTAAATTCCTTTACCTCGCCCGTTCGCGCGCGATGGTAGAGGCCTTTCACATCACGCTGCTCACACACTTCCAGGCTGGCCTCACAAAAAATCTCGATGAAATCGCCGTGGGGAAAAATACCACGTGCCCTTTGACGGTCAGCCCGAAACGGCGAAATAAAAGCCGTCATCGCGATCACGCCGGACTCGACCAGCAGTTTTGCCGCTTCGCCTATGCGGCGGATGTTTTCGGACCGATCCTGTACCGAAAAACCGAGATCCGAACATAAGCCCTGTCGCACATTATCACCATCCAGGACAAAAGTGCGACAACCCAACTGGTATAGCTTTTCCTCCACCGCATGAGCCAATGTAGATTTACCCGAACCGGAAAGGCCGGTGAACCACAGCACCGCCGAATGGTGCACATTCAACCGCTCACGGAGAGCACGGGTTATCGTGGCGCTATGCCACACTGTATTGTCATTCATGTTGTCAACCTGCAACTCTCCGTTTCCGGCTGTCCAGAATTATAGCTGCGCCCGTTCATTAACGGCTCAAGGATCGGAATCTTTGATTTATTCAACCGATCGGCTCGCCCTTGGACTTGAAATAATGGAGAAAATGTTTCGACTGATAAATTCCTGCCTCCAAATTCTGGTGCAGCAAAGGCGATATCGGGTGGGAAATTACTTGATGCGGAAGCTTCTCGCCATGAAGGTTTCTGAAAATTATCCGTGCTTCTGACGAACCCTTGGGACCTGATCCCTCCATTCTCAGATTGAACACAAGGACCGAGGTTTACCATTGAAAAGCTGAAATAATTATGGCAGCAAGCTGCTGCTCACACAATCTGATTTTAGACCCTTTCAGCCTCTTTGATAAATCCTCTTTGATTCCCCTTTGGTGCGACTATCGACAGTTGGTCTACAATGCTTAAACCTGAATCCATTAGTTACCCGATCATTTTTCAATCGTTGGCAACTTAAGCGGATAACTGAAAGGGATTTTTTGTGCCTGAGCCTCACCTTCTTTTGCAAGCTTGCTGTGGGGGGCAGATTCAGGCTAAACCGTTTCGGTAGGGTCGCCGTTATGTGCATAAGGCGTGATATGGATGAAATGCTGTGCGGACAAAGGACAAGCGTATATGAACAGAGGACTTGAGTGAAAGAGAACAACGCATTGATCATTTTAGGCATGCATCGTAGCGGCACTTCGCTGCTGACGGGGTTGCTGAGCCAGGTTGGCGTCAAGATGGGGAAGCGCCTGTATGCGCCCCAGAAAGGTGTTAACGAAAAAGGATTCTGGGAACATGAAGATATAGTCGATACACATGATGAATTACTATTGAACCTGGGCTCGCAGTGGGATGATTTGTTGCCTCTGCGCGACCGATGGTGGAAGGATCAAGCGATTCAGCCGTTCGTTGCTCGATTGGACAAACTGGTGAGACGGGATTTTTCGGACGCTTATGCCTGGGCGCTGAAGGACCCGAGGATGTGCCGGCTGCTGCCTTTATGGATTCCCATCCTTGAAGCCCGGCAGGCCCAGCCAACTTTTATCTGCATGAACAGGAATCCGTTCGAGGTGGTCGCGTCCTTACAAAAACGGGATGGGTTTTCCAAAGAAAAAGCACTGGTTTTGTGGTTGAGCCACTCGCTATCCGCCGAGTTTCATTCGAGAGGGTTGCCTAGGGTCTTTGTCGACTTTGATCAGATTGTAAAAAATCCTGTCGAGGTATTGTCAAAAATAGAACGGGAGGCAAATCTCGTCTTTCCACTATCCATAAAAGAAGCGAAAGAAAACATTAATGACTTTGTCTCTCCCGATCTGCGCCACCATAAGGCCGATGAATTGCTAAAGCATGAGGATGAGGCATTACCATCAATGGCGCACGAACTGCACCGTATCTTCCTGGAAATGACTGTTGAAAATAATGGCCGTTACGAGTTGATTGATAATGTTGCGGCAGATTTCGCGGCTTATCGGAAAAAATGGAATGTGGAATTACTTGAGCAGATCCGTAATCTCAACCAGGAGCACGCGGATTACAGAATCAAGTTTTTTCGGATTTATACCTCTTGGAGCTGGTTGCTAGCCAAGCCGTTCTGGCTAATAGAGAAAGTATTGCGCAAATATTGAGAATTCATGATCCCGTCTAAGATCTTGATCCCATCACTGTGAGGTTTTTCCATTACGGAATATCATCTGAAGCACCCCGCAAGGTTTTACTCGCGGTACTCACCACTTCGGCCGCCACCCCAGTAAGCCCGCAGGAACATATGCAAGGATTTTCAAGTTGATTGGATGCTTTAGCCAGGCCTTCAGCAAAAAACGGTTAGCTATCTTAAGGTTACCAGATGCGAGGTGCCGGAGACCAAACTCCATTTGATAGCGGGCGATGTTTTGGGCGAACTCGCGCTCTGTAATCCGACGGCCATCCCGACTGCATAGCCCCCATTTCACCGCTGCTTTGCATAACAGCTCAGTCCGATAGTCGATAGTCCTCGCTACACGGTTTCCCTGTTTCGGGTGCTGGCGATACAGGGTTAACGGTTTGTTCAACTTAATAACCTGATACTCCCTGGAAATACGCAACCAAAGATCCCAATCCTCACTATAGGGAAGAGATTCGTCGTAGGCATCACACTTATCGAACACCTCCGAGCGTATTAGCGCCGCGCTGGTCAATATCCAGCAATCAAGTAAAAGCAAGTGATATATCCAGCCCGAAAACTCCTCGTCGATGCCTCCCAGCGATGATGCCGTTTCAATACTGGCGGGATCAGGAAATATCCCTTTTTCGTCGGGATGCCACCAGATAAATGAGCTGTAGACCAACCCGATCTCTGGATGGGCTTCCATTTGCTCCACCTGAAGTGCAAGTTTGTCGGGTAACCAAAAGTCATCGTGATCCATCAGGCAGATATATCGGCCTGATGCCTCCCGGATTCCATAATTGCGGGCTGCACATACGCCCGAGTTGGCTTGCGCCAGGAGGCGAACAGACGAACCATAGGAAGCGACGATTTCACAGGTGCGATCCGTAGAACCGTCATCGACTACGATTAATTCCAGATTGCCGAGGGTCTGGCTGAGTACGCTATTGAGCGTCTCCGCGATATAGGCCTCGCAATTATAGGTAGGAATAATAATGGAAACAGTTGGCTTTAGTGATGCCATGCTGGAAAGTGATCTCTTATAAGAGGGTAGCTGCAAGAGCCAAGAAGGCAAGAGGGCTAAGAGGTTTAATCTTAATTCAAAATTTAGGGGTTATATATATCCAGGTCGAGACATTCCATTTAAACTGTGTACTATCTATAGCAGACCCTCAGTCATGAAACATGAATCCAAGTTTAAGGGATTGTTCACGCACAGCGGAATATCCCGCCGACGGTTTTGCTCTGTTTTTTCATTCCCCCTCAATGTCTGCTCCTTTTTATTTTTATAGCAGGCTACCATCTTTAATGATGGTCCGGAAATTCGGATCCATTTTATTAATCTGCACTTTTCTCCTTTTTTATGCAGTAAGCTGATACATTTCCGTGAAATGAAATTATTGTTGACTCGCAACTATCGCACGAATTTCACTTCCTTTCTTGAGGAGAAGAAGCACAAATGCCCCGCATTTCAAGGGTGATGAAAAATAGCGCTTCAGAACACGCGCCACGTTCCGTAAATAGAATAATATCGAACTGATTAGTATGGGTAGCGGTTGCCGACAAACCTCCGCAGCATTTCTTCCGGAAGAGGCATAGTGCATCTAAAGCACAGCATTGAGGCTGCGACACGCTTGTTGGCGAGTAAGCACTCCAAACGGCATAGACGTCGACTTGACAATAAAACGCATCCAGGTAATAAACTATAAATGGTAGACACCAAGCTGTACGTTGGGGTTTATCAGGGTCCCGACATCCCTCAAAGCTTCCGAGTTTATGCCGAGAATGTCCAGAGATATCTGCCTGGGCAAGGCGTGTCAGTCATCCCTTTTATAGATAAGAGATCCCTGCCAAAATCAGTGGATGTGCTTTGGGATATCCGTTCTGGCGGCGGCAATCCTCCTCCCCATTTTCTCTTGGGAAACCATCTTCCTCCTTTGGTCGTGACTGTGCATGGTTTCGCCCCTGTGGCGCTAAACGGCTGGGAATATTTTCGCACACTGAAAGGTTTGATCATGTCAGAGCGATATGCCAACCGAAAACGCGCATTGTGGGAAGATGCTCATACTGCGGTGGCGGGCATTATCGCTGTTTCCGCATTTGTGAAAGAAGAAGCGGTTCAATTTACGAATGTTTCGGCGGAAAAAATTTACGTTTGCCATCATGGAGTGGATAAAGAAGTTTTCACCACTCAGCCTGGAGTGGTGCCAGAAGGTTATTTCCTCCATATTTCCAATGGCGAACCGCGCAAAAATATCCATAGAATTGTGCGGGCATTTCGAAGGCTCAGACGAAACCACAATGCTCAGCTCGTGTTAAAACTTCCTGAACATAGTGCGCGGCAATATGAAGGCATTGATGGGGTACGCGTAATCACCGGTTTTTTGAAGGCCGACGAATTAGCCGATCTTTATCGTCGTGCGCTCGCTTTCATCTTTCCGTCATTATATGAGGGCTTCGGTATACCCATCATCGAGGCGATGGCATGCGGCTGCCCAGTTATTACATCCGATACTTCAGCATGCCCCGAAGTCGCAGGAGAAGCGGGCTTGACTGTTGACCCACGTGATGAGAACGCGCTGCTGGAAGCCATGCTGGCGTTCTGTCATGACATGAAAAACAGACCTGAGAGGGTAGCGTCAGGTTTGCGCCGGGGTGAGGATTTTTCCTGGTCAAAAAGCGCGCAATGCCATGTGGGCGTTTTACGCAAGACAGCACAGATAGGCTGCCGGATCGATGAATCATGATGTATCGTCCCGCTGCTATTTTATTCACAATAGCGTTCCAAGGGTTTGATAAGCAATGTTAAGTGTGTGGGCTCGCCTGTTACAAACTATTGTGCGCAGTGCACTGGGGGTAGCTGTTTTAAAGGATTGGGCCTGGCGATTGATATTTAAGCTTCGGTACGACTTCGCGCGGACCACCCCGCCTTTGGAGCTGGAAACGACTTTTGACGACAATATACGAATTATTACGTCGTTATCCGACCACATCGAGTCTCAGGTATTCTGGCAAGGTTTTCAGGAAGCTGATGAAGGCGTGATTGTGCTTCTTAAACGTCAATTACCCAAGAATGGTATTTTCATAGACATAGGAGCAAATATTGGTACATTTACACTCGTGGCGGCACGTCGCGCGTTACTCGGACAGGTGCATGCTTTCGAACCGAGTGCACATCATTTTGCCCGATTGGCACGTAATATCGAACTGAATCATTTTGGAAACGTTTTCCTCAATCAGAAAGGGATATATGACCAGCCAGGCGAAGCTACTCTGTTTCTGCCATCTCAAGCGGGAGAGATGAATAACAGCGGTGCCGCGAGCTTGTATACATGCAGGACCGAAGAAGCAGAGCAAGTTTCCGAGGGAGTGTCCCTAATCCGCCTGGACGACTATATCCGAGATCGAAGCGTCGAGTGCGTAGACATTATCAAGATTGATATCGAGGGCGCGGAAATAAAGGCTTTGGAGGGTGCTCGAGAAACAATCATGCGATTCCGCCCGCTTGTTTTCATGGAACTCGACCTGGACAATCTGGCACGCGCTGGCCAATCGCCAGATGAAGTGCTTGAGCTCTGGAAATCCCTGAATTATGAGGTTTCCATAATCCTCGTTACAGGAAAAACCATACCGGTCAATAATCCGAATGAATTCGGACCTCATCAAAACTTGGAATGCCGTCCTCGATAGAGGTTGTATCTCGTAACGCAGTCGAGCAGGTGTCAGCTTGCTGAACTGCTTTTCGAGCAATAAGAGAGCCCGCTAGAATTATGCTAACAAAACTAAAAAAAATTGCACATGATTTGACGATCTCCCTGGAAGATCTCACGATTACAGCAGACCGAAACTATCAACTTTCTATACACGCCGAAATAGATCGCTTGCGGGGAAGCGTACGTTACAAAATACCTAAAAGTCTTATACCTTTCGGGGGAAAAATATATTCGCAAAATGATGAAGATGGGATCATAAGAGAAATTTTCATTCGAATTGGCACAACCAACAGGATATTCGTGGAATTTGGGATTGGAAATGGCCTGGAAAATAATACGCTTGCTCTTCTTTTCGACGATTGGCAGGGTTTATGGATTGATGCGTCCTCCGGCTCCATCGCGAATATACGCACCCATTTTGCGGAAATCATTCAACAGGGAAAGTTAGCGGTTATCGAATCCTTTATCACTAAAGCAAATATTAATGACTTGATCTCCGCGAACGTTAAACACAGCGAGATTGACCTTCTTTCCATAGACATCGACGGGAATGATTATCATGTTCTCAACGCCATATCATGCATCAAACCCAGGGTGATTGTAATTGAATACAACGCCAAGTTTGCACCACCTGTTCTGTACTGCATGGATTATGCGGAAACGCATATATGGAAAGGAGACGACTGCTTTGGAGTTTCTCTGAAATTCCTCGAAATCAACCTGGATAAAATGGGGTATTGCCTCGTTGGTTGTAATTTATCCGGGGCGAATGCATTTTTTGTTAGAAAGGAACTTGTCGTCGACAAGTTCCTGGAGCCTTTTACTGCGGAAAATCATTTCGAACCGGCACGATACTACTTATCCGGATACGCTTCAGGCCATCGCCCCACTTATCAAACGCTGGCAAAATCGCTAACGATGCGACCCACTTAACCTCAAACGTTCCGTTTATTGCGAGCCCGCTGGCTGAGATCAAACGAGGAAATACCGGATCCCGTTATGGAATAAGTCGATATCGAAGCGCTTGCCGGGCGCAGGTTCTGGGGCTGGTTTCGCTGGATGCTACTCGACGATTTTCCTCATATACTTGTTTTTTGAAAGTAGCATAGCGGCGCCAGCTGACAGCAATAAAATAACGAGGACTTTCCCAATTTCCCATAAAGGATTGGATATGAGTTGACTAACTGGACTTAAGATATCAACGAATATGTAATGAATTACATAGATGCCGAGGACGTATTTCCCCATCTTTGCAAGAATATCGATATTTAAAATACGGGGGTTTGACAGAGCCGCCAATGTGATTCCAACGCCCATACAGTAGGTTCCTATCGTATAACTATGTGTATTAGGGTCTGTCCCATATAACTTCCATAATGTATAAATTTCAGTAAAGTGAATCGCGGCTCCAAAAACGAAAATCATGACACCCAGAGAAAACCAGAGGGGCTCAGGTTTGTAGTTTGATAGCCCGTAGCCAGTGACAAAAAAAATAGTACTGAAAAACACATGGTTGCGTATGTCGAAATTAAAATGTATGCCAAATGGACTGTTAGAATAACTCTGCCCAAGAAGTCCCAGGATATAAAGAATGATCGCGATAATGTAAATGCTTCTGTATAGCTCCAGGTATCGAAACGCTCCCGTGAACAACACCGCCCATATAAGTCCCGCCAGGAACCACAGATGAGCCTTTGTGCCATGAAAAATCAACCTAATCGGGTCTGATGACAGGCTTATCAAATTCCAGTATGCGACCTTAAAAGGGCCAGATATTCCATATTCATATATAGCACCTACGTTATACGGAAGAAGATATATTAGAGACCAGGCCACAAAAATTAAAAGCAATCTTTTTACCGTGCTGACGGTGGTTGATATAGTTTTTAGGTTATTGCGACGCTCCTTAACGCCAAAAAAATACCCTGAAACTACAAAGAAGAAGGGAACCGCAAATCTTGATGATTGGCTTAACAAGATTTCGAGCTGTCTATACAAGCTCCCTTCAAACGACGTATCGGAGAATGGCGCAGCATGAATCACAATTACGCCGGTAACTGCGATTATCTTTATGACGTCAACACTGCGGATGCGATTCAATTAACTCTATCTTCCGGCCAACTATCAATATATATTGATGAGATATTGTCTTATAAGCTATTGTTCGAACGGCGCAAACATTTTGTTAGAACGAATCTCGTCGGCCCGTAATTTTTTGGAACCCTCGCTGCGGAGAATCCGCTATTCCTTTTTAAGCCTGCACGATAGACTGCCAGGCAGTCGCTTGATACCGGCGCGGCCCCAAGCCGCGGGATATCCACCATCCCCTGCAAGGCTTCCATCCCAGGATGTCCGGAATGGAACTTGGCCCGCTTAAAACAATTCCGAAATCAGCCTTTAAAAACGCCTCGTGCAGAATGTTCCCGAGTGATCCGTTGATGCTGTTTCGAATTAATGCTGGTCAAAATCGGCTATACCAATTGTCACTTGGAGATCACAGTGCATTTTACTAATAACAATCCCGAATCTTATACAAGTGTCATTATAGTAAAGTCTGCCCTATTTTGGCTAATGGGTCTGCTTGCCTGCTTGACTATACTTACTCACGTTGCACAGGTTTCCGGTATTACTTTCAAAGTTTATGCTTATACGGCTCTTTTTTTAATGCTGGTCATGCCACTATTGGTATGGATTTTTTTTCATGAGCAGTACAAAAAGGTTACCCGGTACGATCCGAAAACATTATTGTTTCTAGTCATTATCTGCCTTGGCGGGGCATTTCTCGCAAGTTTCTTTAATTCTGGCGCCACTAAAATCAGTACAGATCTTTTTTATTACGTTCCTAATGCTGTCTACCATCTTCAAAATCCCGATTCGCCGATGGATTTCGCGATTCATTTCATCGAAACCGGTAGTGAGCCCTTCACGTCATACTTTGTCGCCACTTCCGTGCCCTTTGAATATACTCAGGCTGTAATAGCATATTTTCTAAATATTGATTATCTCTCGGCTTATTTTCTATTTTCTCCAGCCTTGCTCGGCTGTCTAATTCCAATCGCACTCTATTACCTTATTTGCCAATTTGTTGATCCGAAGTTGGCAGTAGTTGGCGCGCTATTTACAGTCGCAATTGTTCTGCTACTAGGCGAGACGTCCAGAACTCCGGGTACGTGGTCGTTTCCCAATATTTATAGCGGAAAAGTTTTTTTTATTTCGATAGGAATACCTTTATTTGCGGCAGCAACAGTCAACTCCTTTCGTACGGCCTCTCCATCTGACTGGGCGCTTACTTTTGCAGCCACTACAGCCATGGTGGGCGCGACAAGCTCCACTATGGCAATTCTTCCGCCTTTAGCAGTTGTCCTTGTCGTAGCTTGTGCAGCAGTAAGCGGTGGTGAATATAAAACGTTTATAAAAAATTTATTTCTCTATTCATGCAGCTTGAGTTATTTGATCGTATATACCTTGGTGGCATTCTTCAACTTACACTCTGACGTAGGTACGAATAGTCCTATCAGCGAAGATTTTCCTGTTACTTTTTTAGGACATGCAGGCTTCTTTTTCGAAAAATCAGGACCTGCCACGGCGCTTGTTTTAATAGTTTCCACGGTATTAGCGCTACTGATGACTTCAGGCAAAGTCCGAAAATTCACGTTGGTGTGGGTTGTCGCGACCATCGTTTTATTTCTCAATCCCATTGTTGCCCCACTTTTAATCAAGTACTTAACTACGCCGAATATTTATTGGCGCCTATTCTATATCTATCCGTTGCCGCTTTTACTGGGTCTAACGGGAGCCAAACTTTTTGAATACGCAGGCCGATTCTCCAAACCAGTTCAATTAGGTTTTATCTCCGTCACATTTTTTATCCTTTTCATTTCCCATTTTGTACCGTTTACCACCTCGGTTTTATACTTAAGGACTGAATTTGCATGGCCGCGCTACAAAATGCCTCCTGCATCCCAAAGGGTGGCCCTGGCAGTAATTGCGGTCACCCCTCCAGGACCCATGCTTGCGCCACTACCGCTGGGTGGTATTGTCGCTATGCTGAGTGCAAAGTATCCACAGATGCGTGTTTTCAATGAAGCAGAGAAAGTATGGTTTGGAGAACGTGGACTCCGTACCGAGATTGATAACCGAATCTGCGCATCGGAATTTGTAAATGGTGACAAACCTGATTGTTTTCCGGAGTTCCAGGCCCTGTTGGGATACACCAATCTTCGATCGGTCGTTATCGCTAAATCTGCCATCCTTGATTCTAAGGTCTCAAGTGCGCTGAATGAAAATGGCTTTACAAACCGTAGAGAAATTGACGATCTACTACTGGTCTATTGGAAGTAACGAGCCGCTGTGCCCCTGATTGCGGCAGACTTGTTCATCGGATTTGAATAAAAGAAATCACTAAAACTGTTAGGAAAAATCTGGTTTCTTTCGAATCCTCGTAATCTTCATTTCTGCTCGTTTTGCATTATTGCAATCACGACAGATCTTTAGTATCCAGATGCTGTTAATTTCTATGCGGGGGAGCTTTTGTTGCGCCTCCCCAGGAATAGTCCAATTGCGTCCTTCAGAAATCGACCATAGAAAATTCGTAGCGTCAAAAAATAGATCATTGCGCCCAAACTGACGTCGATAAGTAACCCGATAAGACTGACGTGACTCCCAAACACCGCTTTTGCGCCCAGAAGACAAGCGGCCATGACAGCGGAGGAAATGATGGCAGGGCGGTAGCTTTCTGCTATCGTTGTGAGCGAAACACCTAGAACAGCCTTGCTCATGCTGATAGTGGAAAAAGCGACAATCAATTCGGTAGCCATTATGGCTGCTACCAGCCCGATCACTCCATATTGCGCACCTATCAATATTAGAGGCAGCAAGATAATCAACGCGGCGATCGTGGACTTCAGCGACAGGTCCGCTCGCCCCATGCTGGCCAATATCGGCCGGAGGAGAGACGTTGTCATTCTAAATGGCATTACAAGCGACAGCAGCGCAAGCGGCAGGGCGACTGCCGACCATTTGGCGCCCAGCACTGTTTCCACAAACCCTTGGGAGATACAGGCAAGACCTATCATGATAGGGAACAAGCCGAGCGATACAATACCGAATGACCTCCCCAGATAGTACCCCGCCACTTCTTTCTGCTCCTGGAATTTGGAAAATGCTGGAAAGATAATTGGGTTAATTACCGGCATGATTTTGGCAAGCGGAAGCAAGGCAAACTGAAAAGTGACCGCAAAAATGCCCAGTAATTCAGCACCCAGGATAGGGCCCGCAATCAGTGTGGCGAGCTTGTCGGTAACAAGAACGACTGCGCCCCCTAGCGATAATGTGCCGCCGAAGACCATCATCGCACGCACTGCGGAAAAGCTTAAGGACGGAACCATGATCCAAGGCTGCAGAATCATCAATATGACAGCCAGAAGAATACGGCTTATCAGCATGCCTGCTACCAATGCCCATACCCCGGCCCCCAGAATGGCAAGCACCAGCGTCGCGATTGCTGCGCTAGTGCCTGCGATAAATTCCGCGAGGGCTCTCAATTTAAATTTCAGGTTGCGATCCAGGAGTGCATTGGGGATCACCCTGAAAGGCGCAAGGAGGAAAACAAAAGCCAGCACTTTGCTCAACAACTCAAGACGTGGTTCATCGAAATAAATTGCTATCAGGGCACCGCCAAAAAAGTATGCTAGAAAAAGTACACCGTTGATTAGCAAAAGCCAACCGAAGACGCTGCGCAATTCTTCCTGCTCAATGCTTTTCGACCGGACCAGCGCAAGGTCAAGGCCAAATGTGCTTAACAATGCCAGAAGCTCCAGTGGCGCTTCCAACATTGCATTGAGCCCATAATCTTCTGGACTGATAAAGCGCACCACCACGATAGTGCTGAGCCAGCTGATGGCCTGCCCAAACAATCGCAGTATCACTGCCCAGCGAGCGCCGGACAAAACCTTGCCGATTACCTCTATATGATTTTGCTGCTTATCCATGAACTCACATTTAACGGTGCAGCGTACATTCCGCCATTGTCTTTATTATTCATCGCATGAACTGGCTGTACTCGCCATGCGCCTAGGATTGATGGTTTTTCCAATATTGCCTGGAAGCCAAGCCAAGCGATTTCACCGCAAATATTTACAATCACTCTTTCCGGGTCAGACTAGTGCAACTTTGCTCTGACTTTGCTCACTACGTAATGAAATTTACTGGATTTCTCTAGTGAAATTTCGGCCACCTCTTCAATCGCAATATTAACGGCTTGACCCAATCTGCCCTTGAATCCTCTCCCGATTCTCAGACCATCCAGACGAAGAAAAAACATCTTTGCACTTATAGCGGAATTTCATGGCCGTATTTCTCCATTTGTAACCGTTTGCCCGAAAGGACGAACGTGCGCAATAGCACAAACAAGAAAGCCGCCACAACGATAATCGCCACACCTTAAGCAATCTGGTGGCAAACCCAAATCAGTCCACGAGCAATACCAGCATCAATGAATTCAAAAGATAGCCAGTAAATGTGCGATTAGATAACGGAGACCCGAGCGTGGCAATCGTCCATCATGCCGAAAGGTAAAGCGCCGGTTCTGCTCATCCGCGCGGAATGCTGGTTTGCCCGTCGCGATCAAACAGCAGCAGCACCCCACCCAGCAGGGACGGGATGCCGATGACCAATAGGTAGGTCAGCAGTGAAACGCCCACTGCCACCTCCGCAGGTACGCCGACCAGCGAATAGAAAAACACGAACGCCCCTTCCCGAACCCCAAATCCGCTCACGGTCAAGGGCACCACCGTCAACATCCCGATCAACGGGTACAGCAACAGGTTCTGCACGAAGGGCACCGGTTGATCAAAGGCCAAGAAAAGCAGATGAACGACAGTGACTAGCGACAGTTGAAAGGCCGCGATCCACAGCACCGTGGGAAGCAAGCCCAGACGGTAGGGAAAGCGCTGTACCGCCTGGTGCAAGCGATGCAGATACTGCAACGCCCGACCCACCATCCTGGCGATGCGCGAACCGCTCGGCGCAGGCGCCTTCCAGCGTACCAGAAAGACCGCCAGTAACAGCAAGAACAGCCCGCCGTCCATCGCCAGCACCAGAACCAGAATAGGGCGGAACCGCTCTCCATCATAGACAAAAGGCAGGGCCAGAAGAGCAAACAGGCCGAGCAGCAGGAAACCGATCATCCGTTCGATGACTACCGTGCTCCCTGCCACGCCGCGACTGCCGGGGTGACGACGCTCGATGAACAGGATGCGGAAAAAATCCATACCCTGGGATCCGGGCAGGAAGAGACCGAGAAAGGTTGCCTTCCAGTTGAACCCCCAGAGCACGGTCATGCGCTCTTTGATACCACTTAAACCCAGCAAATAACCCCAGCGGCTGGCAGACACCCATGGGATCAATGTCAGCGGCAGCAGGGCCGCGACAACCACAAAGCCAAAATTGCGCAGGCGGTCGAGGATGCCGGCAAGGGAGATATCCAACAAATGGAACAACGCCAGCAACAGAGCCAACGTCAACGCGAGTTTGATCAGACCGCGTTTCATTGCTCCAGGCGGCCGATGACTGCGGCGGCAAGACGGTTCATCACGTCCTGACCGTTGAAGCTACGATAGACCTTCAAGAGGTCAGCCGAACTGCCGGCAACCGCCGTCTGATGCTCTTTGCGGATGCGCACGTTTTGCCGGGCAATGGCCGGGGTTTGCCGGAAATAGGCGCGAAGATAGGGTAGTCGCGGCCCCGCCAATAGGGCCGCCAGGGCCGCCATCTGGGTCTGGATGGGAGCACTGCCGGTGGCGTCCAGCAGGCGCGCGCTGGTATCCGTCAGCCGGACCACGTGCACAGCGGCATCATACTGATGATTGGGCCGGATTTGGACGCTAATGACCAGTCCCTCCTGCAAGCGCGGGTCGTTCGGCACAGGCGACAGGCCATCGAACACCCGCGAGTGGAAGATGAAATTGCCGAGGCTGTAATAGATCTGCCGACCACGGTATGTCTCACACGCCTGCCAGACATGGGGATGGGCACTGATGACCAGATCTGCTCCGGCATCGATGCAGGCATGAGCGATACCGCGCTCCCGCGGCGACGGCACATGGACGTACTCATAGCCCCAATGGAAATAGGGCACGACAAAACAGCCGTCGGCCTTAAGTCGGCGGATGCAGATATCGCCGAAGAAATTGACTTTCATCAAAGGGGTCCAGCACGCAATCGCTCAATGTTCTTGAACTTGCCGGTGCGCGCATCCACCGGCATGATGGTATCAACAAACTCCACCGCCAACGGCACCTCTGCAAAGCGTGTCCGCCAGCGCGCTAGCGCTGCGTCGCGCACCGCCTCCGACGCCTCGCCGTCACGCAGGAGAAACCTCAGAGCCAGCCGGCCGTCCGGGTACTGGACGAACTTGAACTGGGCGCAGAGCGGGAAGTCCATGAATAGCGCATGCGCATGGTGATGGGCGAATCGCCGGCCATCGGGCAGGGTCAGCACATCATCCACCCGGCCGAGGATCGGCCCCAGCACTTTGGCGGGGCAGTCGGGCCCGGCAGGACCTCGCAGGTATCCCCTATCCGATAGCGAATGAAGGGCATGGTGTGATTGACCAGATTGGTCAGCTCCACGTCGCCCATCTCCAGCGCGGCAGTGCATGAATGCGTTAACAACCCCCTTTCGCAGCCACTTTTATGCACCAGCCATTCATGGCACCGCTTCGTGAAGGGGCCGTCGCCAGCGAGCATGTTGCCAAATTTGGCCTCGGCAATGTAGTAAAGCTCTTTGCCCGTCATGGATGGCCGATTGAACTGGATTTTTTCTGTCACTGTTTTTCACCTTTCAGCCGGCACCGGCTGACGATGGGACAGCCACATCCACGACACCATCAGCCTAACAAATGTCCGCGGATTCATGAGCCAGCACTTCCGATTATTTTATTATTTGTGTCGCTATTGCGCACAAGATAGAACACCGTCTGTTCCAGTGAGTGATGGGAACCAATTAGCCGCAGCAGCACGGTCAACACCGGCGAGGCTATCTTATAGGCGAGAAAGGTCGCCAAATTGTAGGTAGGGCCCGACCAAGGCCGGTCAAACACCTCAGCCTCCATACCAGCGTAGTGGAACTGTTCGAGCACCTGGCCGACCGTGTATTCCGTAACATGGTGGCGAGACATAAACAATACCGGTCGCCCCACCAGCACCCGAACAAGGTTACCAAAGCGGTAGCGACTTGGCGTCGAGACTACCACGAACCCGCCAGGCTTCAGCACCCGACGTACGGCCGCCAGTAACCGCAATGGGTCCGGAACATGCTCCCAGATGTTGTTGAGCAGTACTAGGTCGAACCAACCATCCTGGTAAGGCAAGTCGTAAGCATCACCACAGCAAAAGGTAAGTGTAGGATATTCAGTAACCGCCTTATCGACGGCGGTTATTGAGTAATCGATCCCATACAGCTCCGCCATCGGAAACTGCTCAGACACCGCAGCGGTCAGATGGCCAGCGCCGCAGGCTACATCCAGGATCCGCACTGTCCCGGCCCCGCCTGTCGGTGATATTCGCGACAGCGCGGTAGCTACCAATTTCAGGGTCGTCTCGACACGCCGCTGCTGGAAACCGGAGCCACTTTCCAGCCCGTCCTGCACCAGATAGGGATCACCGTTGGCATACTCGTCGGAAGCGGCTATTGACGCACCCGGCAGGAATACGGGAAAACCTCTCGGATGCATTGCCAGCAGCGCACCACGCGGATTGCCGGCGCACCACTCGTTTAGCGGGCAGGCGTCATCGGGTCCCAGAGAGCGGCTGTGCGCCTGACTCCAATAGGTACAGCTGATATTGTGATTCTGAGACATGGGTGAAGCCTTGGATTAGTAAGATGGATTGGGTGAATTCTGGATGCAGATGCACCGGCAACTCACGCTTGAAAACGCACCGCACTGACTCATCCGGGGCGCCCCGCAATCTGCCTGCCACGGTCGAACAGCAGCAACAGGCCGCCTAATAACGCTCGAGCACCGATGACCAGCAGATAGTTGAGCAGCGAAACACCCACCGCCACTTCGGACGGAACACCGACAAGCGAGTAGAAAAACACACAAGCCACCTCCCGCACACCAAATCCGCTAACTGTGACAGGTACCAACAAATGGAACAACGCCAGCAACAGAGCCAACGTCAACGCGAGTTTGATCAGACCGCGTTTCATTGCTCCAGGCGGCCGATGACTGCGGCGGCAAGACGGTTCATCACGTCCTGACCGTTGAAGCTACGATAGACCTTCAAGAGGTCAGCCGAACTGCCGGCAACCGCCGTCTGATGCTCTTTGCGGATGCGCACGTTTTGCCGGGCAATGGCCGGGGTTTGCCGGAAATAGGCGCGCAGATAGGGTAGTCGCGGCCCCGCCAATAGGGCCGCCAGGGCCGTCATCTGGGCCCGGATGGGGGCACTGCCGGTGGCGTCCAGCAGACGCGCGCTGGTATCCGTCAGCCGGACCACGTGCATAGCGGCCTCATACCGATGATTCGGCCGGATTTGGACGCTAATGACCAGCCCCTCCTTCAAGCGCGGGTCGTTCGGCACCGGCGACAGGCCATCGAACACCCGCGAGTGGAAGATGAAATTGCCGAGGCTGTAATAGATCTGCCGACCACGATATGTCTCACACGCCTGCCAGACATGGGGATGGGCACCGATGACCAGGTCTGCACCGGCATCGACGCAGGCATGGGCGATACCGCGCTCCCGCGGCGACGGCACATGGACGTACTCATAGCCCCAATGGAAATAGGGCACGACAAAACAGCCGTCGGCCTTAAGTCGGCGGATGACACGCCGCAACCGCGATAGCTGCTCGCTGGCGGTGCCAGGCAGGCCATCCCTGGCATTGGCATAGCGGGTGGCACCGAGCAGGGCGAGGCGCACCCCATTACGTTCGAGAATTAGCGGGGTGAGTGCGGAGCGCTGATCCGGCCCGAGACCAAAATGACCAATGCCTGTCTGCCCGAGTGCTGCGAGCGTATCCCGGCAGCCCGTCTCGCCGTAATCCTGTACATGGTTATTCGCCAGGGACACGGCAGCAAAACCTTGCAGTAGAGCCAGCGATTCCGCCGGCGCGCGAAGGTTGCGTACCTGGAGCGGCTTCGGAACCTCATGGAGGGTGATCGGGCACTCCAGGTTACCGACATTGACGGCACCGTCCATCAGCGTCCGTAATGCCGTGTCGAACTCAAATCGTTGCCAGTCGATGCCCTCCAGGCAGATATCGCCAAAGAAATTGACTTTCATCAAGGGGGTCCACTCAGTCGTTCAATGTTCTTGAACTTGCCGGTGCGCGCATCCACCGGCATGATGGCGCCGACGAATTCCACCGCCAGCGGCACCTCGGCAAAGCGCGTCCGCCAGCGCGCTAGCGCTGCGTCGCGCACCGCCTCCGGCGCCTCACCGTCGCGCAGGCGAAGCCTCAGGGCCAGCCGGCCATCCGGGTACTGGACGAACTTGAACTGGGCGCAGAGCGGGAAGTCCATGAATAGCGCATGCGCATGGTGATGGGCGAATCGCCGGCCACCGGGCAAGGTCAGCACATCATCCACCCGGCCGAGGATCAGCCCCAGCACTTTGGCGGGGCAGTCGGGCCGAGGCAGGACCTCGCTGGTATCCCCGGTCCGATAGCGAATGAAGGGCATGGTGTGATTGATCAGATTGGTCAGCACCACGTCCCCCAACGTGCCATCTTCCTCCCCCTCAATCCGGGTGTTAACGAGTTCCAGCATGCACGCATGACTCTGGATACGAAAATAACCGCCGTCGCCGGGATCGTGACCGATGGTCGGGCATTCCTGCAGGCCATAGTGGCTCACCACCGGCGCGCCGAGCAGACGCTCGCAGCGCGCACGTAGCGTCCGGCTGAGCGTCTCGGAGGTCAGCACCACCAGCTTGAACTGGTAGCGCCGGCCCTGCTCCTCGAGAAAGTCGCACAGTATCGTGATGATACCCGGCGTGGACCAGAGTACAGGTGCGTTCGCGTGTGCGTCGAGCCAGCGCAGAACCTCCGCCGGCGGGGTGTAGATCGAGGCGATATCGCGCTCGAACAGCCCAAAGCCCCTACGCAGCCGTGTCAGCAGCCCCAGGTCCTGTTCCACCGGCAAAACCGCCTCGGGTTCCAGCCGGGTCAACATCAGGATGCGCTGCCAGGGGCGCCAGCCCAGCTCCCATAGCATCGCGAACACGCGCACATGCGAGGTGTATTGTTCCATCCGGGCCTGATAGATTACGAAGGGCTCGCCGCTGGAGCCGCTGGTGGTGATACGCACCAGATCCGGGGTGATCGGCCCGGTCATCAGGTCCTGAGTCGGCAGGGCCCGCAGAAGGGCCTTGTCCACCATTGGCACGCGCTCGATGTCGGCCCAGTCGCGGATCACCAACCGGTCCACGCCGGCCTCGCGGTACAGGCGCCGGTAGAAAGGCGAATGTTCGCGGGCGTGCTCGAACAGGCGCCGGAAGCGGACGAGTTGGCGGCGGCGGGTCGCGGAGGAGGACAGTCGCGCAAACCGCACACTGTCGGCGTAGTGGCCGACCAGGGAAACGTATCGAAAGATCAGGGCAGCGTTCTCCCGGTGGGCGACAGTTGCTGAAGATCCGGCGATCCCGGCACGGCATCCAGAACAAACGACTCCATCATCATTGACGCGCCTTCGACGTCGGTGATCGACAAAAGCGCGCGCACTCGTGCAATGGCGACGAGCAACCGTTGCTTGTCCCCCGCGCAGAGGTAGATTCGGGCAAACACCTGATTCAGTGTGCCGGCCTCAGCCAGGACGTCACCCTCATCACGCAGCCGCAGTGTGGCATAGACCGCTGGAAGGGCGCAGACCTGCTCCCAGCCCCCAATTCGCCCGATTATCCCGTTGCGCAGCAGTACGACGAGCACGCAATGCGGTCGTTGAAACCGCGGGTTATCGGCGGTGCGCAGATCCCAACCCGCGAACTGGCCGGTCAGCGCATAGGCAATGTGCATTTTGACCTGATCGATGCCGTTCTCGTGCGCGATGGGCAGGTAGCCGGCGCCACCAGATAGCCGCAAGCCCATCTCGAATAGCGTGATGGTGCCATCGAGCACGAAGCCCTGGACGAAAAAGGTGCCGTCGCGAAGACCGAGGTCGGCGACGAGCGAGCTCATAGGTTGTACGAGGCGGGCAAACCAATTGTCGATGTAGCGCGACGGGAACAGGTAGCCCACCGGTTGCGGCGCAAAGCCAGGTTGTTCGTTGTTCATCAACCGGTCGGCCATCGCTGAGAGGCTGAGTATTCCATCCTGAACCGTTAGATACAAATAGACGTCGTCGGCCTCAATATAGGGTTCTGCGACAAACTCACCGCTGCTGGAGTAGCTGAGCGCACGCTCAATGGCAGGCGCCACCTCCGCCGGATTCGCACAGACTGAGATACCCCGACTGCTGTAGCTATCGGCAGGTTTGATGATCACTGGGTACCGGGCCTGCTGCGGCTGCTCGCGCAACTGCACCGGGTCGATGTCTGGAACCACGGGGATGCCGTGTTTGCGGCACAGAGCTTTGAAGCGGCGCTTGTTCAGGGTCTGTTCAAGCTGGCTGCGACTGGCATAGAACGGGAACCCCAGTGCGTCACAGACCGCGCGGCAAGGCAGGAGAGTGATGTCCGAATAGCCGGTAAACACCCCGTCGGCACGGACGGCGCGAGCCAGATCGATCAGCCCGGGCACGTTCAGGGTGCTGACCGCATAAGCCTCCTCAGCCTCGACCTTTGCTGGAGCTCGGTGCTCGTCATAGTAATCGGTAACAATGGTGTGGACGCCAAGTTCACGAGCCTTACGCACGACATGGCACATAAGCGGTGTGCCGCCGAGGAGCAGCAGGCGTTTGCCTTCGAGAAAATCTGGCGCGACGAGGGTCAAGCAACCTCCATAGCCGCGACGGCTTCGAACAATAGCGCGCAGCTTAGTTCCGGGTAGCTGATGCCCACCGCGCACATGCCGCGAATAATGTCCGGTCCGAGTTGCAGGGAGATCAGTTGATCGGTCATCAAGGGTTTCAGAAAAATACCTTCCCGACGCGTGATCATCCAACCTGCCGCTGTGAGATCCGCGTCCAGCGTGGCGACGGAATACGAGCGGTAGTGACCGAGCGCCAGATCGCCCTTACCCAACGCCGTCATGTCCGGTAGCAATCCCGCGGCATGGCCGATGCGTCGGTGCAGAGATTCACCATTTGGAACCGCAACAAACAATCGACCGCCTGGTTTCAGAAATCGACGGACATGCTTCAATAGTGCAACCGGCTCGTGCACATGCTCGAGAACGAAGCCCATGATTATGGCATCAAACCGCTCCTCGGTATCGAGTTTCTCGAAGTAGGACTCCAGCACCTCCGCGGTACACTGTGGAAACTGTTCGCGAAAGCGGTTGATAACGACAGGCGATCCGTCGACCACCACATGGCGGACAAAATGCTGGGAAAACGCATCGGTCGTCACACCCCGCCCGATGCCGAGTTCGAGGAGACTCCCGGACTCGCGACACAGCGCCATAATCCGGTCCGGGTACCAATTGGAAATGATGTTGTTGTCGAAGGCGTAGTCGAAACCCCTGCCATAGGCATGGGCATGCGAATCAAGCTCGTTACTCATCGATAACAGATCCTTTTGTTAAAAATTCGTCTCGTGCACGCCCCCAAATATATCTTGGCGCCTCTGGCCCGGCGTTGAACAGCAGGGCCAGGATCGAGACCTGGCCGTCGAAGGGGTTATATAGTTGAGGGTAGTCTGGGTAATCATAGACCATATATTCTAGCGAAATACCGGCTTCGTCAACTTGGCTGCCTGGATGTAATTCCCTGCCGAGGGTCCGGAGCTGTGGTGGGCGGCGCCCACTTGGCCCAGGATTTGAGAAGTCGGTCGGTCTTCTCGCCTTGGGCGTTGTGGAGTACTGGAACGCGCGGCGCGCGTTTGGGTGATCCCGAGCCGCCGGGCGATGACCTCTGTCCCAGTGCAGGTGATGTCCGCGAGCCGGGGCTCCGGCAGCGCGTAGATATCCTCCACAAGAGGAGGGTGTCGCGCCAGAACGGCGCTTTGCGGTAATTTTGTTCGATGATGGGCAGGTGCTTGCGTCACCAGCGACCACCGGGATCGTGAGCCATTGGAGCCTTGGGCTATCTTAACGCGGCTTCGATTACGCCAGTCATGCTTGCCGTACTGCATGCAGTCGTAGAATACAAAGACGTCTGCACGCTGGATCTGATGGAAATAACCACGCCAGGGAATAAAGCCGGGCTGCAGAATCACACAGCTCATCGGCGAAGTCCTGATAGTGTCCTTGGTCGCACGTCCTGGCAGCGTATGGGCCATGAGTTCAGAATCCGATGGTCCGACGCACCGGCACCGCGTCAGTATACTGCAACTCACGCAGCACCCGGAGGAGATACTCGCCGATCACTCCAAGGGAGAGCAGGATCATGCCTGAGAAGAAGGTGATCAGAATCACCAGCGTTGCCCATCCGGGTACGCCGAAACCAGTGGTGAAGTAGCGCACCAGCGTGCCCAGTACCATAAGCGCACTCAGAATCGCGGTAGCAATCCCGAGCCCGGCGATGAGACGTAGCGGTAACAGGCTGACAGCGAAGAGGTTGGTCAGCGCCAGTCGCAACTGACGTGCCAAGGTGTAGTTGGAGCGACCGGAAGCACGCTGATGGTGCTCGATGGGCACTGATTTGATGTGCGTGGTCGCAGCCAGCATCATGGCGCCCGGGGTGGCGATGGATGATTTGTTGGCACGGATGAAGTCCGCCACCTGCCTTCGCATCAAACGGTAGGACGAGATCTTTACCTTGCCGAGGCCGAAGGCATGGGCGTTGAGATAGCCTACGATGCGCGAGCCCAGGTTACGCCAGCCACTGTGCTGCTTGTCCGGAAACCAGGCGAACAGTCCATCGTATCCGCCGTCGCTATCGAGCTCGGCAAGCAGCCGAGGCATGGCCTCGGGCTCGTGCTGCAGATCGTCGTCCATGGTGACCACGATATCGCCAGTTGCAGAATGGATTCCGCATAGCGTGGCGCGAGCCTGGCCCATATTGCGGCTAAGGAGGATACCGCGAAATCCCGGCCGGTCCCGTGCGATATCTTCAATAACACGCCAGCTATTGTCAGAAGAGCCATCATCGACAAGTATTATTTCCCATGACTTTCCTGTGCCATTTACCACACAGCTAAGCCGGTCGGCCAGCAAGACCAACCCCGCCGCATTGTTAAATGTGGGGATCACGATACTTATTTCTGGTGGCATGGAAACTGGGTTATCCATCATTTAGCTCAGATGATTCATTCATAAACAAGCAGGCGCCCCCGAACTGGTATTGCCTTAGTATGAGGCAATACCAACCTTGACCCCGAATTGGAGGGCTGGCGGCTCTTGCCTTGTTGACGCCCGACCACCTAAAAGCTGTAGAGCTTGAGCTGGCTCTTCGCTGCTTTTATTGGACAACTTTTCGCGACAATCTGCTCCGCTTTGCCTAAGGGCACCTCTAACGCTTGGCGCACGGGAGGCACTCACGTCATGCAAGGTTGCGGCCTTGCACTCGATGTCCCGCTGTAGTCGGCAATTCGAATCTCTTCGCGCGTGGCATACGATAGGGAACGGTGTCTCTTTTTTCCATATTTAATTATCGCACACATACATTCATCAATATTCCAAAGCAGCATGCTTCTCCGAAAGCAATAATTATTTTTGATCATTCAAATGATATCGAATTGTAAGGCAGGCTTTCAAGATGACTTCTTGCTCTGTGATCTATAGAGCCCTTGCGAGCGACTGGGTCATAACCAACTGCTCCTTTTACTGTCTGCCAAGCTCCTGCTTGCTTATACTTTTCTGGAAAAGCAGCACCCAAGCTTGGCATAACCTCAACTGGAATGCTGCGCGATCCATGTGTTCAAATTTTGAAGGAATCGGGATATTTTCTTGAAGATCACTTCTTCCTCAATCACGCGCTTGTGACCTTGCTTACAACATAGCGAAATTTCCCTGATTTTTCTGGCGGAATTTCTGCCATTTCCTCGATCACGATATTAACGGCCTGACCCAGCCTGGCCTTGAAGCCCCGCTCGATTTTTGCGGTTTCTTCCGAGCTGAGCCGTGTTTCTGTAACCACCCATACACGAGTAAGATCCAGGCTTTCTTGTATGATTTTGAAGCTTCTTACCTGCGGCATGTCACGCAGGATATAGATCAGTGCCAGGCCATGGATGACGGTGCCGCTCTGGGCGACCAGAAAATCGGTACTGCGACCTTGGATTTCCTTGAGAACGGGAAGTCCTCGCCCGCAAACGCAGGGTTTGCTATCCAGCACACCTATATCACCCGTACGGTAGCGAATAAATGGAAAGTCTCTAGTAGCAAGATGGGTCACGATGATTTCCCCGGGTTCGCCATCCGGTGATGGCGCGCCTTGATTATCCACGATCTCGACAATAATATCCTCGGCGGTAATATGCATACCTCCCTGGGGACACTCGTGGGCAATAAAACCCGCGTCACGACCGCCGTAGCCATTGGCGACCCGGCAAGCGAAGGTCTGGCTGATCTGCTGACGCTGCTCGTCATAGAGGCGTTCGGAGGTTACAAAGGCGACCTGGATACCGAGATCGTCCATGTGCCATCCGTTTACCTCGGCATGGCGGGCAATATGAGACAACGCGGAGGGGTAACCGAACAGCATTTTTGGACGCATGGCGCGTATTTCCCCCAGAAACCGGTCGAGCTTTTGCTCAGACATTTCAAATGCGGGAAGCAGCCTAGTCCTGAATAATCGATCGCGAATCGCACGAACGCCATCTTGGGCACCCAGTTCGATGGGTGAGCCCCATACGACAATCTCCCGATCGCCAATATCCACATCCCACCAGCGTGTAGCGCGCCATTTTGCAGCCACGTCGTGGCTAACACGCTCTTTTCCGATATAAAATATCAGCGGTTCGCCACTGGAACCGCCGGTGTTAAAACGGGCGCGTTGCGCCATAGAAAAAGGTTACCGAAACAGTTTTGCAGTTAACGTTGTGCCATAAGGAAAGGAATTCATTTTAGTGCATCGAAGATGATTT
>NZ_FMWY01000037.1:0-32974 GCF_900103145.1 Nitrosospira sp. Nsp18
ACCATATCAAGGTCTCCTTTTCGGTAACCTTCAATATGGCGCAACGTTATTTCTCAGAATACCTTTCGGTTACATTTAATTCGGCGCAATTCGCAGCTCCAAAAGCTGGGGGTTTTTGTTTGCCTGGTGGAAAGAGTGCAGACGTCTGCAATCTTTCTCGAATAAATTTGTGTGGCTTTGCCAAAAGAATATAATCGCCAATTAATGGGAGCCCTCCGTGGACATACGAGAAAAACTTACATTCAAGATAGATATTTTCACGCCGGAGACACTTCCAATGGCGCGATTAGCTCAATATCTAACTCAGCTGTCATTGCTCTACGGGAACAATGAAAATGTGCACTTTGAAAAAGTGAAAAAGGGAAGTGCACTCCTGCAGGTTGCGGTTGAAGAGGTCGCATTTCCGAAAGTGTTTAAGCGGTTGCAGAGCGTTAAGACCTTAGCTCGAGATGTAGATCAAGACGTAACTAAGGCATATAAGGCGCTGGACGCTCTCTTACGAAACGATAACGCTGTTGGTTCTATCAGTAGGAGCAAGGGAGGTAAGATCCTAGATTTTCCAGGAAGAAAAATGCCCTCACCTGAATGCTATAGCGTGGTTCAGCCGACAAGCGTAGATGGTGTAATTATAAAAATTGGCGGTAAAGATGACACTATCCCGGTAGCGTTGAGAGATCAGGAGGGAAAGCTATTCAATTGCCAAGTTAGGGGACAGACTTTTGCAAAGGAGCTGTCCGCTTACTATTTAGGACACCAACTTCGCGTCCACGGCGATGCTAAATGGACACGTTCGGCCGATGGAGTATGGGAGATGGAAATCCTCAATATTGCATCATACGAAGAGATTGACTCGGAGCCGTTGGACAAGGTATTTGAAGAGCTTAAGAACATTCCAAATAATGGATGGACGAAACTCGATGACCCTTTAAAAGAGTGGAAGAAAAACCGGGGGATTGAATGATAATCTTCGATGCGAATATATTAATAACGTTGGTGACTAAGAAAGAAGGTGATACTGCCCACCGAATAGCTGGGTTAATCGAAGATTTGGTTGCGGCTAAAACAAAAATAGGTATTCCTTCTCCCGCATGGGCTGAATTTTTGTGCGGTACGGAAGCCGCAACGAACGCCATTATCAATAGCCTTGATAAACGCGGCTCAATACGGATTTTGCCCTTTGATAAAGTCTCCGCTGTTGAGACTGCTCTAATTCATCGTGCAGCTCGTTTTATTACGGGAAGGAAAAAGGGCTCATCCACTGCCGCGTGGCAGCAAATTAAAACCGACAGGCAGATCCTCGCTATCGCGAAACAGCATCAGGTAACCTTAATTTATACTGATGATAAGGATATGACTTTGGAAGCGAGCTATTTAGGAATTGAGACTAGGAATACATCCGAGATTCCTCTAAAAGCGAAACAGAATAACCTGGATTTTAACTCCGAGAAGCCGTCCCTACCCGCAGACAAAGTAGCTTCAGTTGTTCCTACTCTCAATGTTGCGGGGGTACAAATGGGGGTACAACCGAGCGATGGTTCTCTAAATTAGCAGCAATAGCAAGGGCTTGAATGATGAATTCGGGTGTGCCCTTGCCACCAAAATTCAACGCCCAACCCCTCTCCGTTGGGCGTTTTCATTTCTGCTTCCCTGGGGTTCGCGCCCATTCTGCGCGTGCCGGGGGTGGGCACGGTCTGGGCCGCAGGGCAGTCGGTTCGACTCTCTTTTGCCCTCTGTTCTCTCAAAATCTCCACCGACTCTTTCGCCGTGGCACGCGCAGTCAGCGTTGTTCATCAAACACTTATGCGCGCGCCATCGGGAGTGGTTTGCCTGCGTCTTTGCACGAGCAGAGTTGTCGTGCATCAAACCGCAAGTTGACGAGACCAACCCCAGAGTCATCCCTCGGGCGGAAACAGATCGTCGCCGTAGCTGTTGCGCTCACGGATCTGTCCGTCTCGTCCCTGGATGAGTAACTCACTCTGTTGGTTGACGGCGATGCCCCTTGCGCGATCAATCGCCTCTCGCTGCATATCATGGATCGATGTGATGCGTTCGTTACCTTCACCGCATTGGTCGACGCCGGAATGCAGCGCGTTCGTTCCACTCAGGTGCAGCGTGAGTAAAGTCGGGATAAGAACCCGTCCGAATCATCCACCCGCAACCGGAAGGACTCGTCGCGCTTCTCGATATTACGTTTGAGCCAGATTTCCTTGTTGTCCCATTTCAGAGGTGTTTTGTCGCTCTTGGGGTGATTGCCTGCTGGATACAAGCGACGGATCTCGAAGGCTGCATCGAGTAGTTCAGCCAATCGGCCGCCATGCAGCGCTTTGGATTCCTTATCGGCAATAATCTCGGCGAGGAAGGCGTGAACTTCGCGATTATGGCGGCGAATAGACACGGTAGAGACCAAAATTAAGCTTCGGCTTCATCGAGTGGAAAAGCTCCGTCATCAGCTCGACAAAGCTGGTTTCCATCTGCTGCCGTTGAGACAGCAAACTGGCTATTTTGGACGTTGCGTTCGCCATTGGCGTTCCTGCTATTATGGTAAAACCCGGCCCCCATCTTCCGGCGCTGGGTTGCTCGTGGAATAATGCCGCTATTCTGGCTCAAAAACTGAGCCATTGCCATCCCGAGTGGAGCCATGAACCGTACTGAGCGTTTTTACAAGATCGACCAGATGCTCCACGAGCGGCAGGTGGTGCCGATCAAGGGATTTCTGGAGGAACTGGACGTTTCCCGCGCCACCTTCAAGCGGGACATAGAATACATGCGAGAGAGGCTCCATGTCACGATCGTCTGAGATCGGGATGCGGGTGGCTATCACTTTGAGAACCCCAAAACCACAGGCCCCGCCTACGAGCTGCCCGGCCTCAGAGAACCAGAGGCCGGGGAGTTGTACGCGCTGCTGGCCGCCCGCAAGCTGCTGGGCGATATGGAACCCGGCATCTTGGCATCCCATGTCGCTCCTTTTCAAGCACGTTTGGCGGCACTGTTGGAGGCAATCGGGCCACTCAGCCACCGAGATCACGCGGCGGGTGGCCTGCTCTCGATGGCCAAGCGGACTGTCGAGCCGAGGTTCTTCACCGACATTACGATTGCCCTACTGGAACGCAAGCGCATCGAGATCGATGCCTGGAACCGAGGTCGGAACGAGACCAATACCCGGACGATTTCTCCGCAACGCTTGGTTCATTACCGGGACAACTGGTATAGCGTGGTGCCATCTGCGCAACGACCTGCGTAGCTTCTCCGTGGATGCCATTCAGCGCATCAAAGTGCTGCGGGAAAAAGCGCGCAATGTGGCATCGGCAAAGCTCGATAGCCGTTTCGCTTCGGCCTACGGAATATTTGGTGGCCAAGCTACGGCTTGGGCGATTCTGCGGTTTCCGCCAGAATGCGCCCGTTGGGGGCAGTCCGAGCGCTGGCACAGCGAATAACGGGCCGAAGAGCTTGCCGATGGCAGTTATCGCCTGCGCGTGCCTTAAGCCGACGCGCGAGAGTTACTGATGGATATTCTACGCCATGGCCGGCGTGTGGAAGTGGAAGGGCCCGAATCACTGCGCCGTCTGGTGGCCGATGAAGTGTCGGCACTGACCGGGATGTATCACGGGTGCTATCTGATCAATTCATGAGGCGCAGTATTTGAGCCACCTCGCTGATAGGGTGGGGGCTCGTAATGGGAGGAAGTAATCATTGTTGAATACGTCGGAAGCTGATTTTTTTGCCCTGCAGCGGCTAATCCTCATCGATGCCTACCGCAAGGGCGCCCTCACTGAATTGAAGCTTGACGGGCATACCTCGCTCACCGGCGCTAACGGCGTGGGCAAAACCTCGTTGCTGCGACTGATCCCGTTGTTTTACGGGGAAAGCCCGAACAAGCTGGTGCAGGGCGGAGGAGTAAACCAGTCTTTCGTGCAGTACTACCTGCCTCACACCACGTCTTTCATCGTGTTCGAGTACTGTCGGCGCGGCAAGCTGTGCATGGTGGTGTTGCATGCCTCCCGATCTGGCGAAAGCGTTTACTACCGGTTTATCGACCAGCCATTTGCCTTGGAGCGATTCCGCAACGAATTTGGTGATCTTGTGATCGGCCCTGATCTCAACCGACACATCAGGAAGCGTGGCGAGTTCTGTTCCGAGCAAATCACTGTTCTCTCGGATTACCGGGCCATCATCCAGAACGCGGTTTCTGGAAATCGTGACCATCGAACGCTGGCGGCTAATTTCTCTTTTGTCGGGCCAGGCAGTCGCTTGAGCCATGTCGAAAAGATCGTGACCGGGATGTTTTCGCGGGTAGCTCATTTCCGCGACATCAAACGGATGATCGTTTCCTGCATCGTCGATGACAAGACCAGTATCCGGCTCGAATCCAGCAAATCCACCATGAAGGACTGGGTGCGAGAGTACCGAGCCTATGCAGTAGTGATGGAGCAGGCCGGTCGCATGCGTGATTTCCAAGAATCACAAATGCGCCATGAAGAAGCTGTGCGACGACTTCAGTCTGTCCATACAGATTTCGCCCGGCTACAGCAGGTTCATGAAGGTGCGATTGAACAGGCCAAGGTGCGGGCAGAAGAAATCCAAGGAGAGATGCTACTCCTAGAGGACCGAACCAATGCACAGCTGCGCGAAATCGGCAGCCAATTGGGTAAAGCCGAGGGCTTTGCGAATAGCCTGAAAGGCACACTGCTGAGCCTTGATAAGCAATATCTCGCTTACGAGAAAGAGGATCTGCCAGCGCTTGCTCGCTTGGTGGATGCTTTGCCGCAACTGGCCGAAGACCTGGATGCCAAAGGTAATCGGGAAAAAGCCCTGCTGGGCGAGTCCCACGATCTGGCCAATCGCTATGCCGAGCTGCGCAATCAGCGCACCGAAACCTTTCACGCCCTTGAGCGAGAAAAGAATGCCCTCAAGGAACCCATTCGGGTCAGAGGCAAGGAAGAAGATGCTCAGGCCAGGCTGGATGCTGAAGAAGCCTGGCAAAACATTTCAGTAGAATTCGAGCGACAGGAAGAAACCCTCAACAACAGCAAGGAAGAAATTGCCGAACAGATAGGAAGCCTTAAACAAGCGGTTGAGCATCCACAGCCATCTCCTCATTTCGTTGAAGCCAAGGAGAACGCCCGCCTCGAGCTTGAAGCCGCTGTTGAGGTGGCCGGCACGGCTTCGCAAGCGTATGAGGAAGCAAAGGGATCACAGCAGACGGAAGTCGATGCTTTCCGTGCCATCGATGGCCAAATTCAGGACATCCGAGAACGAGAAAAGCAGGATCAAGCGGATCGAGAGCATCTGCTCTCCTTGCGAGACGCCGCCCCTGGCACGCTGCTACATTTTCTACGCGAATTCCGGCCTGACTGGACCAGGGATATTGCACGGGTGGTACCCGAGGAACTGTTGCTACGCACGGACGTGACACCCACTCTGGTCAGTGAGGATGCGCGCTCCTTGTACGGCATCGGGCTGGATCTGGCGGTGCTCGATGTTCCGAGGGTGGGTGATGAGGAGGCGCTGCGGCAGAGAATCGAGGAGGCCGATCGCGCGATCGAGCGACATCAGCGCGATGCGAAGACCAAGGAAAAGGAACTGGAAGCCCAGTCCGAGCGCGTCCGCCAGGCGAAAGCCGCCGCCGAGGACAAGCAACGCGTTCATATCCAGGCCGACAATACGGTGCGGTCATGCCGGACAGCGTTCGAGGCAGCGGAGCGTGCATTGGCCGAAGACATTCGCCAGGCGGGCATCCGGACTCGACAGAAACTGCAGGAAGTCCAGCAATCGCTGGAGAAGCATAAGCAGGCCTTGGCTACGCTGAAATCCACCCGAAACGTCCGCAAGCAGACCCATGAAAATGATCTGAAAAGTCGCTTGGCGACAATTGATGCGCAGGTTAAAGCCGAAATCGGTGAGATCGATCAGATCATTGCAACCGCGAAATCATCCTGCGATCAGGACATCGGCGCGCTGAATCAGGAATTAGACTCGGCATTGAAGGCGCAAGGCGTGGACACGGCCTCGCTCGAAAAGCTGCGAAAAGAGAAAGTGGATGCCCAGGAGAAACTACAGAAAGCCCGATCCAATGAAGCCAAGGTCGGCGATTGGCGTCGCTGGCGGGCGTCTGAATGGACGACTCGCTCTGGCAAGGAAGCGGAACTAAAGACGGCAGAGGACGGCGTCCACGAGTTGCTGGATCAACAGTCCAAGGCGCGGAAGGCGCGTGAGATCAAATACGACGAATTGGACAAGGAGTTGGGCCAAGTTAATCGGGAAAAGGCCAGGGTGGAAAAGCTGCACGGTTTTGTCATCCGGCGCCGAGAGAAGTTGACCCGCTGGCCGGCAGATCCCATCGCGCCGATGGCGAAGCCACTGCGCGATCAGGATGCGCTGGAGGCAGACATGGACCGGCTGCTCTTGGACATTCAAAACGAGGAAGCTCGGGCGCGGGTGGCGTTGGCCCCCATCAAGCGGGTCTTCTTTGAAACGCCGGGCACCACGCCCTACCAGTTCTACGACAAGAAACGCTTGGACTTTGGGCCGGACCAGGAAAGTGCCTCACCGTTCCTTTGGCTTGCCCCTCTGCGGGAATGGTTCGACGCCGAGCATGAAAATGCGCGCAGGTTGCTTTTGAGCCAGTGTCGTAACTTTGCCTCCGGCATCCACGAGTTTCATGATCGCCTTGATGGCTTCAAGCGCAAGGTCGGCATCTTCTCGAAGGATTTGCAGGACAACATGGCGGCGTCCACCCGCTTTCGTTTCATCAGTAGTGTTGCAGTGAGGGTTACCACTTCGTTCGACAGCCTGGATGGCTGGGACAAAATCAAGCTATTGGACGAGGAATACAGCGTTTGGGCTGGCAAAGATGCCAACGACCTGCCTGGCCCCGCTTTCGCCGATGCCGTGGATCAAGTAAGTGATTGGCTACAAGGGCGTCACACGCTGGATGTAAAGCTGGAAGATCTGCTTGGTCTGGAGATCGATATCGAGGAAGTAGGTCAGCCCAGAAAGACGGTGAAAGACGAAGGGCAACTGCGCGATGCATCCAGCAATGGGCTTTCTTATCTCATTCTTTGTGTGGTTTTCGTCGGCTTAATCAATAAGATTCGCGCCGGTCAGCCAGTACAGCTGGTCTGGGCACTGGACGAACTGCGCGACCTCGACCTAGACAATGTTCGCGTGCTGTTGGAAATGCTGGCCGACAACCATATTCATTTGGTTTCCGCTTTCCCTGACCCCGAGCCTGAAATCCTGGCCCTGCTGAAGAACCGCTATGCCATACAGGAGGGGCGCCGGCTAGCGACCTTCCGCCGGGAGGCGGCCCATGTTTGAAGCCACGGTCATCGAGCTTCTGGAAGGTGCGTTTATTTGCCGCACGGCCTACCCCGATCTATTTTCCTACCTCGAAGACGAGGCAACGCGTCGCCAAGTGGATGGTTACCTGACCCAGATCGGACGTCGTCTGGCCGCCACTGCTCATGGGGAAGCCTATTACGCCGCCCACCGTGCGGTCGGTACGCGTGAGCGGACAGAAATTCGCTCCTTGTTCAAGGAAGTAAAGCATGAGCTGCGGCCAGTGCTCGGCTTTCTCAATCTGATCATGCAGGCCCAACGTGCAGACCGAACCCTTGGCACGGGCGATGTGATCGATTTCCCCAAAACGCTGCTGCATATTTCGGAGAACCCACATCTGGGTGAGATTTTGCGAGGGTTCGCTACGTTGGGGAAGGAGTTTGCATCCAGTGATGCCAGCCTACGCACACTTCTGGATCGCTTGTTGCAGCAGATGGTCAAGAGTGGCTACCTGATCCCTGATCGACAGGGCGATCGCTTCGAGGTAACCGGCAAGATCGATTATTTCTACGAGGTGGTGGATTTCCTTGCTGAGAATGAACAAGCCATCCGTGAGGCGCAGGATCAAGAATCCGAGGGCGAGACCGGGAGGTTGTTTTGAGCCGTGACGGCGTAAAACACCTCATTGGGCGTCTGGCCAGCCACCAGGATCTGGTCTCTCAAGCCTATTACAAAGGCGAGCTCATCAAAGACGAAGACAGTGCCCGAGGCATCGAGCTTCTGCAACAGCACAAGGTGCTTATTCCTCGCGGAGAGGATGCTTACACACTGCATACCACGCTGCGCCGCTTCCTCGATGCTGCCCTCAACATCGAACGGCTATATGGCATTGGCTCTGATCTGGGTGTCGCTTTCGAGCGATTGGAACAGCTAACAAATGCCCTCTTTGACGTTGCTCATGAAGGGCAAATAGAAGATCGCGAGCGAATTGAAGACGAGATCCGCCAGTCCATCTATGAGATTTCCGACAACCTCGCTGCCGATCTGGCGCATCTCAGAACTCTGGTGGAAAACCGCTTCGGCAACGTGAGCACGCTGGCAGAGAAGAAGCGCCAGAACGCCTATTACATTGGCCGCACGGAAAAAGTGGTGCGGGCGATCGAGCTCTTTACACTTTCTGACCTGGGTGAACGGATACAGACTCAAGGTGCATTCGCCAACATTGCCGCGATGTTCCGCGCCCAGTTGCAGGAAAGGCTTCCTTCGTTCCGGCAGAACTTGAGCGATATCCTGGAAATTCTCAAGCAATACCTGTTTGAGTATCGCGAAATCGAGGAGCGTACTCGCAGGGTACGTAGCCTCTGGCTTTACCTAGAGCGTCATCCTGTCTATGAGTTGCAGGAGTGGGACGAAACGGCACATCCACAGCCATGGCTGCTTAAGGCGGATGGCATCTCGATATGCAGCCACCCATGGGTGCGTGACCCGGAATACACGGATTTGCTCGCCGATCTGGCGGGCGATATTGCACCACCAGTGCTGCGCCTGCCCGTTGAGCGGCCACGAGGTAGCCTGCTTGAAGAAGATTCGGCACCCAGCATACTGCTTGAGCGCCGGCCCTACCAGCAGGCTATCGAACGTCTTATTGCCACCTGTAAAACCGAGAATCTCCGAACATCCGCCTTGGAGTGGTATCTCGAACACCCCGCTGAACTGGGCGGCATGAGTGTTTCTGTCTGGCTGCGGTGCGTACTAGAGGATCTTGGGCCGAGGAAGAAACGGGAACTCGGAATCGTCGTGGTCGCTGAAGAAACGGCTGATCCTATCTTCGACGGCAACGTCATGGTCTGTGATGTGCTCGTGGAGCCTGCGTGATGGACAAGCGACTCATCAATACCTTGCTGCGCATATTTCACTCGCCGGAAATTCGGTTCCCATCTGGACGATCAATCAGTGCCTTCTGCTCCGAGTACAACCTGGGGATAAAACAGGGCGCCTCGCTCGTATTCACGGAAGAGGACAAGAAGGAAATTGGCCGGATGCTTCAAGGCGAGATGGGCATTGATCCCGCCATGACAACGTCTGAAAGCTGGAAGCGCCTCGGCCGATCACAAAGCCTCCAGCTTGCACGCGATGAAAAATTCGCTGGTCGTTCTGTGGGGGCGGGTCGGCTAAGGTTGAAAACCTTGCCTGGGCAGACGCTGCATGTAGCTGGCGGTAGTTGGGATCTTCCGCTTCGTACCGATCTGGGCCTGGATTTAGAGGTGGTACTCGGGCATGAAATCGGCCACGATGCCCTGCTGGTAATCGAAAACCTACAAACGTTCGATGACATCCACGACGTTGACGTGGCTGTGATGGACAGCCTGCCGGCACGTGATCCGTTGGTGATCTACCGTGGCGATACTCAAGGTGGCGCCCGGACCGATGCAATTCATACGCTGATCGAGAGCACGATCCTGCCGGTTTATGCTTTCGTGGACTATGACCCTGCCGGCTTGGTTATTGCCTCTGGATTGCCGAGGCTTGCTAAGGTACTGGCGCCGTCGTTGCATGACTTGGGGGTATTGATCCAGATGCATGGTATCGCCAAGCGCTATCTGGAACAGGTGGCAACCGCCTCCCATGTCTTGCAGCAATTCAAAGCCGACTCCCGCATTGCCCCGCTATGGAGCGTCATCCATGCCGCCGGCAAAGGGCTCCCCCAGGAATATTTCCATAGTCGCTCAACATAGATTTATGGGCTCATTATTTGAGCCATCTACTCCTTGACAATGCGCACATGCGATAAGGAGCGAAAAAGGGGAATAGCTAATGCCGATCAAGCAAGTTCTGACCGACAAGCGAGCGCCGGTCAAAATCTAAACCGACGAGGTCGATGAAAATTCCAAGCAGCAGTTGGCCAATATTGCCAGCCTGCCCTTCATTCATCATCACGTCGCGGCCATGCCAGATGTACATCTTGGCATTGGGGCGGCGATGGGATCGGTGATCGCCCCCACAAGGCCATTTTTCCTGCGGCACTGGGTGTCAATAGCCATGGGAACAAGATCATCCGTGGCCTGGAGCGAGATAAGAATGTGTTTATTAACAGAATCATATGATATACTTTATAAAATGTATATCTATAAGGAGTCGATCATGCAAGTCTCAAAGTGGGGTAATAGCTTGGCAATTCGATTGCCTGCCTCCGTGGTTGAAGCACTGGAACTACACGAAGGCGACGACATTGAAGTGGTGATTGCTGATGAGCGAGTTTTCCAAGTGAAAAAGAAACCGGGCAACGATGCCTTCCTGATGCGATTACGAGAATTCAGGGGGAAGCTCCCTGTTGATTTCAAGTTTGACCGCGACCAAGCAAATGCCCGCTCCTAAAGTCTTTATTGACAGCAATATTTTGCTGTACCTTTTATCGGCTGATGCTGATAAGGCCAATCGGGCCGAGGAAATTGTGCGGGTAGGCGGGCTAATCAGCGTACAGGTGCTAAACGAAATAACGAATGTAGCACGTCATAAGCTCGCCATGTCGTGGGCGGAAATCAATGAAGTGTTAGCCCTGATTCGGTCGATATGTCCAACCGAGCCGTTGACTATCGAGACCCATGATCGAGGCAGGCTTGTCGCTGAGCGATGTGGGTTAAGCGTATACGATGCAATGATCGTGGCGGCTGCACTTCTCGCAGGATGCAAGACATTATATTCAGAGGACATACAGGACGGACTACTGATCGAACATCAGTTACATATCTGTAATCCATTCCAGGCTTGACACATAGAAGTGGTCGCGCTTGTTTGGTCCTTGGCTTCACAATCGCGCCATTGCCACAAAAGTCAGCCGCTTAACGCCAAGTCAGCAAAACCTCGAACACCAGCCAAATGTACCCGTATTTCTCGGTTTAGAAGCGCGAGCGGCGCGTATATCCTTGGGCTAGCTCAACAGTTAACCCGAGGACATGCAAATGATCGATTCAGACTTCAGCATCGGCTTCTCCACCAACCTGATCAACGGCCTCAACCCCAACTGGAAGCCGCAGGCAGGACTGTTGAACATTCTCTATCCCGCCGAGCAGCAGGCGATGGCTTTGAAGCCGGTCGAGCCGATAGCGCAGCGCGGCAGCTGGTCGTACCCGACCATTACTTTGCATGAAACCGCACTGGATCTGCTGGATGAATTGATCCCGTACCAGGTTATCAACCCTTCCAGCGATATTGATGCCCCATCGTTCGGCGCGGGCCCCTTGCTGGGTGGCGCCACCGGCAGCCGCCCCTCATTGGAGATGCTGTCGAAAACCATAGGTGTCGACCTGGCCCGGACGGATTTACGTTATGCACTGGTTAAACTGGAGAGAGTGGATGGCGCCGATAATCACGCTTCGGCGGTTGGCGGCATTTTGGTGCATGCGCGGCCACGGCAGCCCGATCCGCAATATGGGCTGAGTACCGAGTTTACTTCAGCTTCGACCAAATTGCGCCATGCGGGTCGCAGCCGTCTGCAGGACTACGGCGATCAGTTGAACAAGGACGACGCTAGCAAAGTGCTGGATTCTTTCCGCGAATTCGGCACCCATTATGTTTCCGCTGTGGAACTGGGCGACACCATTCTGCAGGTATTTGCGTATCTGCCGGAACAGTTTGCCAAACTCAAGCTGGCCTATGCGGATGGAAATAATCCCCTTTCCGGACCGGGATCGCAAAATTTCGTCCAATTCACTACCGACCGGGCTACCGGCATCTTCGGCTATGTGGAACAGTATGGTGGCGTCATCTGCCTGAGCAATTCGACCATCTTCAACTCAACGCTGCGCGATGGCGACTGGCTGGATGCGCTGTGGTCGCACAAGAACAGCGTGTTTTCCCTCTTCAACGTCAACGCCCGGTTATCGCTTGTTAACCTGCAACAGGAATTTACCGAACAGGCGGTGGTAGCTGTTCACCTCGCCAGCCTGAGCGTGATGATAGAACAGAAACGGGGACTGATCTGGCAGCGAATCTTCAAGGGTGCGATGGCGCAGAAATACCGTACCACGATACAGCCGAACTTTTCCATTTACGATCAGCGCGATTTCGTGCGCATGCTGCCGCAGGATACTGCCGGCATCACCTCTTTTATCGCTACGCCCACGGTCAACGTCTATAAGGCGCGGCTGGATCTTGCGGATGTGCAGCTCGTCGCAGCCGGAGAAGTGCAGAATTTCGTCCTGTTAACTAATGTGCTATCCGCCGGCACCAACACGACCATACAGGTTCCTGGAAAAAAGGTGCATCTGTTCGGCCAGGTACTGGACATGCGCGTGCAGGGCCAACCCAGATCGATCAGCCTGGCTGACGATGCGTTCGACTCGCTGCAGTTGGGGTGCGATGAATTTCTTGGCGCGCTGGCAATTCAGAGAGTCGCTCCGGCTCCCGCTATAGCGTGATTGTGGATGGACTCAGGTTCGACCTGGATGGAAGCGGGCCAGCGGCCATGCCATTTATCGCAGACGATATTCGTAGGGTACCACCGCCAGACGCGATCCCGCTACTGACAGACAGCCTGCAGTTTTCAATGACATTCGCTGAAGCGGTGATCAGCGATCAATCTACTCATGCAAATGGCCATATCCAGCAATTTGTGCGCAATTACCTGACATGGGTAACGGAAATGCTGTCCGCAGGTGGGAGTGAAGAATTGATCGCGTTGCGCGTGCGTGCGATGGACCTGGCCAACTACGCGATCAACCCGGAATACGGGAGTTTTGTCCCGATCCTGCCATATGGCGATTACGAGCAGTATGTGCAAAGCATTCTGAGCTATCTGGACAGGATACAGCTGCAGATTGCGCAGAACGAACAGCGCATGGCCAACCGGCGCCAGCAGGAGCTGGTGATCGACGTGGCCAAGACGCTCAACCAGAACATCATCGCTTCAGGCGAGCTGATCGGTGGAGTAATCGAAGCCAATGCAGCGCAGCAAAAAGACCTGGAAGGATTTTACGATTCGATGATCGTCCAGGGTAAGGCGGAAGCGGGGCAGCAGCAGGCCAAGATCAACAACCTGAACGCATCGCTGTTCGAAGCCCGGGGAGACATGGATTTGGCTGTGCAGAAATATAAATCCTCCGTGCAGCAGTGGGAGACCATGGAAGCGATCAAGTTCGGGCTGGAAGTCGCCACCAACCTGTTCAGCCTCGGCACCAGTATCGCCATTCCTGCCTCATCCATCTCTGCCGTCAAAGACCTTGGCCTTGCCGTACAAAGGATCCAGAAGACCTTCAATGTCCTGAACGCGATGTCCAAGCTGTATACCGGCATCAGTACCGGTGCCAAAGGATTGGAAAACGCGCAGCGCGCGCTCGACGATCTGGATGGCGCGCAATTTGGTAATCCCTCGATGCTATCCTGGGATGAAATGTCGATCCAGTTCAACCAGATCATGGCGTCCGGCCCGGATATCAAGCCGGAAAAAGCAAATCTGCAAGCGGCTTTTGCGACCATGGTGCTGCGCGGCAAAGCCGTGGCGGGCGCGGAGTCCTCGCTGCACGCACTGCAGCGGGACATTTATACCAACCAGAAACAAAAAGAGATCAACAGCCGCCAGGCAGCGCGGCTGGAGGCGTTGCAGCAGAAGTTGCATCCCGCCAAGGTCCAGGATCTCGACCGGTCGGCTATTGATCTGGTGGCGCTGACCGGCCATCTGACGTTCATCCATAACCAGATGCTCACCATCCTCGCCAAGGCGTTCCTGATGCAGGATCTGGCGCTCCAGTACGCCAATCTCCAGCCCGCGACGCCGGTGCTGGCGTTCAGTCTGCTGAAATTCAGTGCTGCGGTGGTCCAGCAGCAGGCCACTACGCTGGAAGCCAAATCCTTGCTGGCCCATTATCAGGCCGGCAGAACGAAGCTAATCGAATATGTCATCGAAGGCGTGAAGCCAGAAGAGCTGACTGGCGGCAATGTTTTTCTCAGCACGATTTTTCTGGATGCGCCGGAATTCTATCAATATGTCAACGCAAGGATAATTTCTGTGGCTGCGGTAGTGGAAGGCATCAAATCCACCGCCAGCGGGACCTATCTGCTTCGTCTTGCCTATAACGGCACACCGTTTCACGACCGCAACCTTCACCGCGATCCCCTGGTGTTTCGCACCCCCTGGCGCGAGCGGATTTACAGCTACAACGCGCAGGACAACTCGCCGAACTTCTCCGATGGTGGCGAATCCTGGTCCGAGGGCGTCAGCCGCGTCACTCCTTTTTCTACCTGGGAAATCTCGCTGCCGAACACGAGCACGAACAAGGGCCTGAGCTTCGCGCGGCAAAGCCTGACAGTACGATTGTCCTTCGTGTTGGAGGCAAGAATTGCCGACCCGCTGAAGATGATGCAGCAGCGTGCCGCCAACCGGCTGCTCGCATTTGCCCAGCCGCGCCAATTGCCCGGATTATTGACCGCAAGCGACGTGCTTCTGGCCACTGACGCCAACTTGCCGTCCACCGAGACGCTTCTAGCCCAGATGAGTGCGCAAGGCAGCTGCACCAATGGCTGGGACGTGGTGTTCAACATGGATCTGAAAGGAATCAACAGTGCGCTGCTGGATCAATACGAAACCTTGAAAAAAGATACCGTCTACAAGAACCGTATTACCGTCAACACTTCGGAAAAATATCCTGGCGGCGTTACCGTGATCAACCGCTTCACGATCGACTACGGCTATCCTTTATTGAGCTTCAGCATAAACAACAACAATTCAGCTACACTGAAAATGGAAATACTGAGCGGCTCGGTAGAGCGCTGTTCCCAAGTGGGGTCATTGCCAGAACAATGCGATACACCTGAATCGATCACCGGCGAAACCCTCACGGCAGTGATTCAGCTGGCAAAGGTGGCAGGTACCGTCAAGATCGACAACGGTAATCACAATGTCCTGAAAGTGCAGTTGGACATGAAGGAAGGCGCGTTCTCCATCAGCAACATCGACCTGAGCGATGCCACCAAGGTGGAATTCAACAAGGCGGTCAAGGAGTATTTCGTCAGCAACCCCGTCATCTACCTGATCAATCAACTCGACCTGACCGCGATTCCGACACTGGATGCGCTAAAGCCTAGTGATTTCATTTTCAAACCGCTCCAGAGGCCGGCCAACAACCAGATGCTGCAACTGTTCATCATGACCGGGGGCCGGGCAGTGCTAAATTATTCTCAGGCATTCCTGAACAATATTCCTGAACCGCTGCCGCAAGGCCAGAGCAACAGCATGATGGTGCGCTCCGAGTTGATATTCAAGGAGGTCCTGCCGCAAAGCCTGCGAAACAACGGTTGGGCGCTGCAGGGCGTGAATCCGGGCAGCACCACCAAAGCCTGGTCGGGCAAGTTTACCGGCGCGAGTGTCATTGGAACCGTAGATTTGAGCAAGCTCAATCACACCTCATCGAACGGTGGCGGACGAGGCGGCGGCTCATTTACCGAGTACACTTATTCGATCCCGGGAGGCAAAGATGTGTCGTGGTCTCTGGTGGATACCACCATCAGGGCGCAGCCTAACGGGCAAATGTATTACAGCGGTAGCCGCGGGCAATCTCTTCAATATAATCAACATTCCTGCACAACGGTCTATCCCTGCTTTGGGAATTGCACCCGCTGCAGAGATTCCATGCTTGCGACCGACGTAACGATCGAGGTGAGGGCTTCACTGCCGCTGGGCGTAGGTGGCAGCGAGCGCAACCAGACTATTCAGATCAAGACTACCAGCCAGGGCGTCGCTGTCAGCGGTCACCTGTCCGGAGGAGGGCCCAGTGGTTCCGACGACCTGGCGGCGCAGGTCAATCAGCAGATCCAAAGTCAGGTGCCGCAGCAGATCGTGCAAAAACTGTCGATCCAGTTTGAGGCGGTTTCGGTGTTTGCGTTGAAGAATCTGCTGTTTCCCGCGAATAACTACATCACATTCAGTAGCTGCGGGGTGCCGGGCGACCTGATCCTGCTGGGTAATTTCAATTCCACGAAGTGATGGAGTAAAGCAGGGACGAACTGTCCGGTGCCGACCCGCATGTCGGTGGTGTGGCAGCCAGTTATACTGGCTGCTTCTATGCCGGATTGCACCGAGCGACTTAAGCGGCAGTTCTGCAAGAAGAGACCGGTACGAAATAATATGAGGGTCACTAGGATTCACATTGGCACGGCGTTACGTCGTAAATAAAATATAAGCACTTCGGTGTAAGGGCGGATGAATCTCTGCATGATTGGCTGAGATCGACCAGGCTACCATCCTATCTGATGGGCCCGTGCCTTGTCATCGCTCAATGGATTGGCGAGCGCCACCTGTGCCGGAACCTTTGAGGAACGTCCCCTCATGCGAATAAGCAGATAAGCACATCGGTTGAATCTCGAAACGTATTTTTGGCACTAAAACGACAAGCTTAGCATTAGAGGCACATATGCCTAAAACAAGCGCTGGCATCTTGCCCTATCGCAGCAAAGACGGCCGGTGGGAAGTTTTGCTTGTCCATCCCGGGGGACCCTTCTGGGCGAAGAAGGACCTCGGGTCCTGGTCGATAGCCAAGGGCGAGTATGAGGAAGGCGAAGACCCCCTTCAGGCTGCGTTACGGGAATTCCTGGAAGAAACCGGGCACCAGCCAGCCGGACCGTTTTTGCCGCTTGCGCAGCGGAAGCAACCTGGTGGGAAACTTATTGATGCATGGGCAACCGAGAGTGATTGGGATTCTTCCAAACTCGTGTCGAATACCTTCAGCATTGAGTGGCCAAAAGGGTCGGGGCGAGTTCAGACGTTTCCGGAAGTGGATCGCGCCGAGTGGTTTGAAATATCGGAAGCAGCCCGGCGCATTCTTCCGGGGCAGCGCGGCTTCCTTGATGAGCTTTACGAAAAACTCTCGACAAGTTCATGAACAACTACCCACCCTGGCGTTACATTTCATGTCTTTGTCCACTTGAAGAGCCTGCTATTCCCAGGAAACGACTACTGCTGATATCTCGTTTGGCAACCCTGCGGTAGCAAGCAACCTAACCCAGGTGGCCCATTTGATTTCAGCAAGATAACAGAGAAAAATCAACCCACCGATAATTCGGCGGGTTGATTATCGGCAGTAGAAATTCGATAGGAATGGAAGCCGAGGGGAGCCAGACCTACGCAAGGCCCAGCCTGGCTGGCCCAGTACACCTTGGATTCAGGCCACCCGATGAGCGATTCTTCATGCACGTAAGGCACCAGGCAATTATCCGACGCATTGAAAATCGCGTAAGACTTCCGCTCTATATAGCCTTCCTTGGTTCGCACATAGGGAACATATTTAGCCATTTGCCAATCTCCATAATAATGCTTCACAGTTCGATTGTACTGAAGACTTGTTACAGGACTTATAAGCAAATCTTCTAAGCTTCGCAGTTTTATCGAAATTCACTCTGCACTACCTCCCGTCGCTTAGGGTCCGCGTCCCAGATTAGATTGATTCCGTTATCCACTCCATAGCTGCGATAATGCACATTTAACCATGAGCACATCAACCCAACCTTGACATTCATCAACCCTGCTATTTTTCTGTAAACCTGAAACTCTTCTAAGCGATGGTATTCAAATGCTTGTAATACTATAATCAGCAAATTTTCAATTTCGTCACCGGTTACTCACATTGTCTTCCATGCAGTTATTTGCCTTTGGCATTAACCATCAAACCGCGCCGCTGGACGTGCGCGAGCAGGTTTCTTTTCCGGAAGATGCCATGGAGCATGCCTTGCACGACCTGGTGGCTCATCATCCGGTGAGAGAGGCGGCAATCGTTTCGACCTGCAATCGTACCGAGGTTTATTGCAGTACCGAAAAGCCGGAGGAAGCCACGCACTGGCTGGCGAATTTTCATCATTTGCAGACGCGGGAACTGGAGCCGTATCTCTACAAGCTGCCCCGCGAAAAGGCCGTGAAGCACGCATTTCGCGTAGCCAGCGGACTGGATTCCATGGTGCTGGGCGAGCCGCAGATACTCGGACAGTTAAAAAATGCGGTGAAATCCGCTGAGCACGCCGGCACACTTGGCATGCTGTTGCACAAACTGTTCCAGCGCACGTTTTTTGTCGCCAAGGAGGTTCGCAGTTCCACCGAGATTGGCGCGAACTCGGTTTCCATGGCTGCGGCCGCCACGCGACTGGCGGAACGAATTTTTGGTGATATCAGCGAGCAGCGCGTGTTGTTTATCGGCGCGGGTGAAATGATCGAGCTATGCGCCAGTCATTTTGCCGCACGCCATCCGAAGCGCATCACTGTCGCCAATCGTACCAGCGAGCGCGCACAAGCGCTGGCTCACCGCTTCAATGCGCAGGTCATTGCGTTGAATGAGCTTCCTGAACAGTTGGCGCTGCACGACATTGTGGTGACCTGCACCGCGAGCACCTTGCCTATACTCGGCAAGGGCATGCTGGAGCGTGCGATAAAAGCCCGCAAGCATCGTCCGATTTTCGTGGTGGACCTGGCCGTGCCGCGAGACGTCGAGCCGGAAGTGGCGGAACTGGATGATATATTTCTCTACTCCGTGGACGATCTTGCCGATATCGTCAAGGAAGGATTGGATTCCCGCCTGGGCGCGGTAGCGCAGGCCGAGGCGATTATCGATTCAAATGTGGTCAATTTCATGCACTGGCTGGAGTCGCGTGAACTGGTGCCCACCATACGTGCGTTGCGTGACCAGGCCGAACGGTACCGGCGCCATGAAATGGAGCGGGCGACGAAGCTCCTGGCCAAGGGCGAAGACCCGCAAAAAATATTGGAATCCTTGAGTAATGGCCTGACCAATAAATTTTTGCACCTGCCTTCCTATGCACTCAATCACGCCGCAGCAGACGAGCGTGACGATCTGGTCGATCTGATCAATCGTCTGTACCATCTCCACCGTCCAGAATGAACAAAAGCATGACTGCCAAGCTCACGCAGCTCAGCGTGCGCCTGGAGGAGCTGAATCGCCTGCTGAGCAGCGAAACGATCGTCTCCAATCTGGATAACTATCGCAAGCTGACGCGGGAACGCGCGGAGATTGCGCCAGTTGTCGAGCTTTATGACGCTTATCTGCAAAGTGAGCGCGATATCCACACGGCCCAGGGAATGTGCGGCGATGCGGATATGCGCGAGTTTGCCGATGCCGAAATACGTGACGGCAAAGAGAAGCTCATGCGATTTGGCGCGGAATTGCAGAAGCAGTTGCTGCCTAAAGATCCCAACGATGAGCGCAATATTTTTCTCGAAATCCGTGCCGGAACGGGTGGAGACGAATCCGCATTATTCGCCGGCGATTTGTTCCGGATGTATGCACGCTTCGCCGAACGCCAACGCTGGCAGGTCGAGATAATCTCGCAAAGTCCGTCCGAAGCCGGCGGTTATAAGGAGATCATTGCCAAGATCATCGGGAATGGCGCCTACTCCAAGCTCAAATTTGAATCGGGCGGCCATCGGGTCCAGCGTGTTCCCGCTACCGAGACCCAAGGCCGTATTCACACTTCCGCCTGTACCGTTGCGGTCATGCCCGAGGCGGACGAGGTCATGGAGGTCGCCCTGAACCCGGCTGAATTACGGATCGATACTTACCGCGCTTCCGGCGCGGGCGGTCAGCATATCAACAAGACCGACTCCGCGGTGCGCGTCACGCATCTGCCGACAGGCATCGTGGTCGAGTGCCAGGATGGCCGCTCGCAACATAAAAACAAGGCGCAGGCAATGAGCGTCCTCGCCGCGCGAATTCGCGACAAGCAGATGCGGGAACAACAGGACAAGCAGGCTGCTACGCGCAAGTCGCTGATCGGTAGCGGTGATCGTTCAGGGCGCATTCGTACCTATAATTTTCCTCAGGGACGAATAACCGACCACCGTATCAACCTCACGCTCTACAAGATCGACCAGATCATGGATGGCGATTTGAGCGACCTGTGCTCTGCGCTGATGTCCGAACATCAGGCGGAACAATTGGCGGCGATGGGGGAGTAGGGCGATACATTTTTTTTTGTTTCCCCTGTCGCTACCCCTTGTTCCCTCCGTTCCCTCCGGTTCTATCTGTCTGTATCGCGGATAGACCGCAACGCCAGGGCATAGTTTGAGGTTGATTCCACCCATGCAGCTGATCACTATTCGGGATGCGCTACAGCAATGGTGCCGCGACATCGACGATATCGATGCGCGTATTCTGCTGCAACACGTGCTCAATGTCAGCCACGCTCACCTCATTGCTCACGCCGAGCAGGCGCTTGATTCTAAACAGGCACAATCCTTTCGGCTGCTGGCGGAACGGCGTACTCGAGGGGAACCCGTTGCATATCTCATAGGCAAACGAGAATTCTACAGCCTGGGTTTTACAGTCACCCCGGCAGTTCTCATTCCTCGCCCTGAAACGGAATTACTGGTGGATCTGGCGCTGGCGCGAATTCCGCTGGACCTTCCCTGGAAAATTCTTGATCTTGGGACCGGCAGCGGCGCTATCGCGCTAGCCATAGCAAAACACCGCCCCCTGGCTAACATCGTGGCAGTGGATTTCTCCGCGGATGCCCTGGCGGTCGCTAAAATAAATGCCTGCCAGCTCGATGTCAATAATGCGCGCTTCATTGAAGCTGACTGGTTCGGCGACTTTAACGGTGAAAGATTCAACCTCATCGTGTCTAATCCCCCTTATATTGCAGATGGCGATCCACATCTCACTCGAGGCGATCTGCGCTTTGAACCCCACCTGGCGCTCGCGGCAGAGAACGAAGGCCTGGACTGCATCCGCTCGATCATTGCCGCCGCGCCTGCTCACCTGGTCGTAGGTGGAGCGCTATTGCTGGAACATGGCTATGATCAGGCGGAAGCTTGCAGGCGATTATTGAGCGAAGCGGGTTTCGAAAGGATATTTTCCCGTCCCGATCTCGCAGGCATCCCGCGAGTCAGTGGCGGAGCCCTTGAGATTGCATAAAGCCACAGGCTGCTGATTTGGAAACGGGGATATATTGATCGGACGAATCAAATCGCTTGTAAAGGACACACGTTTCCCCTAAGCTAATTTACGGTTTGTTTTTTTTTAAGGAAAAGAAGGAGTCGATATGAATACACAAGAAGTCATCAAGCAGCAAGTCACCACGCATCCTGTTGTGCTCTATATGAAGGGTACGCCCGATGCCCCTCAATGCGGTTTTTCCGCCCACGCTGTCAAGATCCTCCATACCTGCGGCGTCAATGATATTTTCGCGGTGGATGTGCTTGCCGAACCCCAAATAAGGCAGGGTATCAAGGAATATTCAAACTGGCCGACCATTCCGCAACTCTACGTAAACGGCGAATTCGTGGGCGGCTCCGATATCGTTGGCGAAATGTACCAGAGCGGCGAATTGCAGAAGTTGCTGCAGGGTAAAAAAGATTGAGTTAAATTGGAGGATTTGATTCAATGGAACAATGAGCCGGCGATAAGCGATAGCCGGCTTTTTGTTGGGTATTGTGCATGTCAAAGTGCACAATTGGCGAGTGATCAGGTCATGCGGTAATCGCTGCCGCGATTGCCCAGTAACGCGCGAACTTTCCGGCCGCCATGAACAGCATGGCCAATATCCAGTTAACTCGAAGCCAACCGGCGGCGACACACAGCAGGTCGCCGATTATCGGCACCCACGCCAGCAGTAGTATCAGACTGCCATGAGTACGTACCCACTGCAGGGCCCGCATGCTACCCCCGGAGTTTTTCAGGACCGTTTTTTCATCGGGCAAAAATAGCCCGATCGCGTAGGAACTCATGCCTCCCAGGGTGTTGCCCAGCGAGGCGACACTCAAGGCAGACCAATATAGCTCCGGGTAACCTGTTAAAACGCCAAATAACACCGCTTCTGAACCGCCAGGGAGCAAGGTGGCAGCAAGAAAACTGCTGATGAATAAGGCGAACAGACTTGATTGCTCATCCATAACAGTTTCTAAAAAATAGAGCTCCGGTAGCTAAAAAACTTGCGAACAATCTTATGCCGGCGCGAAAGCCGCACGCATTAGCATGGGTAGGGAACGCGCAACGGACAAGAGGCGGCAACGCGCGGACGATTCCTCGGGCATGAGTCTGATTGATGTCTCATAAAGCGGTTCAACGGTGCATTGCAATGTTCGCTGTGCTGCACGCGTTGGTGCCGCTATTATCCTGGCTGGGCGCAAAGGACCTCTGCCGTCCGCTGGGGCGCGTTTCGTGTCTCTGTCGCCCCGCTGGGGCATGCTTCGTATTCGTAGCACGCCGATTTTAACAGCTTAGCTGCGAAATAAGGGTTCTACGGATGTGCTCGGGGTTTCTTGATATATCGCAGGAGGACGTATGCGGATAGTTTTTGCAATAAATTTAAATCGTCCGTTAATCAATCACCAAAATTTGACTTAACGGTATTATCTGAGTGATGATAGGCTGCTAATTATCCACTCCCTTTCAAGAGGAAAATCATGACGACCACCGTATCTCTCAAGCAAAAGATCGATTCCATCATTAACGCCAAGCACCTGCTCAAGCATCCTTTTTATGTGGCCTGGACAGAAGGCAAGCTCTCCAAGGAGCAATTGCGCGGGTACGCAGAACAATATTTTCATAACGTACTGGCCGAGCCGACGTATCTGAGCGCGGTACATTTCAATACGCCGCATTTTCACAGTGAAGCAAATAGTGGTGACATCAGCGTCCGCCAGGAAGTGCTGAAAAACCTGATCAGCGAAGAGCATGGAGAAAAAAACCATCCCGCTCTATGGAAGAATTTTGCGCTGGCCCTGGGTTCGAGCGACAAGGACCTGGCTCGTGCGACGGCTTTGCCGGACACGGCCAGGCTGGTATCGACATTCCGCGACATCTGCCTGAACCAGCCGTTTTATGCAGGTTTGGCCGCAATGCACGCTTTTGAATCCCAGGTGCCGTCAATCGCTGCCGTAAAAATTGACGGGCTGGTTAAATTTTATGGAATGGATGACCCGGACAGTTACGAATTCTTTTCGGTACACCAGGAAGCCGACGTATATCACTCACAAGCTGAATGGACCTTGATTGAACGCTTTGCTGATACTGAGGAGAAACAGGCTGAGGTAGTGGCAGCAACTATCCGTGCGTGCGATGCGCTTTGGGGTTTTCTCGATGGCGTGTATGAGAATTATTGTTCCGACCTGGCCTGCGAAGACAGGACCGTCGTTACCTTGCATTAACTCCCCGCACTGGTCACTGGTGAGCAGACAACAGCTCGTTTGCTCACCAGCGGATTCATACCCATTGCAACTTCTTCTCCCTATCTTCCCGTTTTTGCCGATCGGCATTCATTCAATCCACCGGCACAATTCCATCCAGCGTAGCGAAACAGGTATTCTTCGCGGTTACCAGAAAATCACGTAAATAGGGGCGGGAAGCGGTTTCCGTAAGTGTGGACGCATATAGGTCGCTCCATAATCCGTGCGCGCCAATACGGCGGGCAATAACATAGTCATGGTCGACGTAGCTTTTGATTCCCCAGCTGGGTAAGGCGGCAACGCCGCGCCGGCTGGCTACCAGTTGCAGGATAGCCACGGTGAGTTCCGCCGTGCGCCGTTGCGGCTGGATACCGGCGGGCTTCAGCACGTTGAGAATCAGGTCGATACGATCTTCCGGTACCGGATAGGTAATAAGGGTTTCAGCGGCGAAGTCCATCGCTTTCAGTACCCGTTTCGTCCGTAAGGGGTGCTCCGGCGCCAGTACCGCCAGAATCTCGAAGCTGAATAGCGGATGATGGATAATGCCGCGCCGCCGCTTATGCTCAGATCCAATCACCACATCCGCGCCGCCTTCCTCCAGGAGTTTGACGGGATCACTGTGAAATCCGGATACCAGATCCAGCTCCACCTCCGGCCAGTGCTGGCGAAAAGCATCCATGAGCGGCATCAACCAATCGAAACAGGTGTGGCATTCCAGCGCGATGCGCAAACTGCCTGTTGCCTGCTGCGACATGATTGCGAGACTTCGTTCGGTTGCCTGGATGTTCTCCAGGACTTTTCCCGCGAGTGAAACCAGATGCTTGCCGGCATCGGTGAGTTCGACGGTTTGCCCGCGCCGCTGTACTATCGATAGTCCATAATGAGTCTGCAACGCCTTGATCTGATGTGATAACGCAGATTGGGTAAGGTGTACGCGCTTGGCAGCGCGTGAAACACTTCCTGTCTCGTGCAACGCTGCGAGCGTGCGAAGGTGGCGTAATTCAAGAATGGATACAAGTGACATAGGTATGAATATTATTCATTAATCTTCAACTAAATTTCATTTGATTCATAGTTTAGTCTGCCACACAATCATCCCTTACTGCAACCGGCAACTTACGTGGGGAATAATCAATGGCACTGACACATAACCTGGGTTTTCCGCGCATCGGCGCGCGGCGTGAACTGAAGCAGGCACTCGAGGCCTACTGGCGCGGCGATATCAACGACGAACAACTTGAAACCACGGCAGCTGAAATAAGAAAGCGGCACTGGCTGCTGCAGCGTGAAACCGGCATCGATCTCATTCCGGCCGGCGATTTCGCACTATACGATCAAATGCTGAATATGACGGCATTGCTCGGTGCGATACCCGCCCGGTTTAACGCTGGCAACGACGAAGTCGGACTGGACTTGTATTTCGCAATGGCGCGGGGGACGGCGGATCAACCGGCGATGGAGATGACCAAGTGGTTCGATACCAACTATCACTACATTGTCCCGGAATTCGATGCACAGACCACATTCCGTATCGCTTCGCCGCAACTCTTCAGGGAAGTGGCCGAGGCACAGGCTCTCGGCATTTCACCGAAAGTGGTGTTGATCGGGCCGCTCACCTATTTATATCTTGGCAAGGAAACCACCCCTGGATTCAATCGCCTGGACTTGCTGCCTCATCTGCTGCCGGTTTATCGCGACATTCTTGTCCAGCTTGCTGCCCTGGGCGTTGAATGGGTGCAAATCGACGAGCCATTGCTGGCGCTCGATCTGGATGACAATTGGTTACGTGGCCTGGACCAGGCCTACGCAGCCTTGCAGGGAGCGGAGAGCAGCGCGCCGAAGTTACCCAAGCTACTGCTGGCGACCTATTTTGAAGCCGTGGACAATCATGCAGGACGCTTGAAAAAGCTGCCGGTCAATGGTTTGCATATCGATTTGTGCCGCGCACCGGGTCAACTCGATACTTTTCTTGAGGGCTACCCTGCCGACAAAATACTGTCGCTCGGTATCATCGATGGCCGGAATGTCTGGCGTGCCGATCTTGCGCCGGCATTCTCGATTCTGTCACGTGCGCAGTCCATCCTGGGTGAGCGGCTATGGGTTGCGCCCAGTTGCTCCCTTTTGCATTGCCCGGTGGATCTCGAGCTGGAAACCCGGTTGGATGAGGAAATCAAAAGCTGGCTGGCATTTTCCGCGCAGAAATTGAGCGAGGTTTCGATACTCGGTCGCGGGTTGAATCAGGGAGAAAACGCGATACGCGACGTATTGGATGCCTCTACCAGGGCAAGACAAGCGCGCGCCGAATCGCCACGCATACACAGCCCGGTAATGCAGGAGCGCCTGCAACGTCTGGTGCGGGATGATATCGGGCGCGCAAGCCCATTCCCGGTGCGGCAAGCACTGCAACGGCAACGTTTGCAGCTTCCTCCGCTACCTACAACAACCATTGGTTCATTTCCCCAGACGCCGGAGATTCGCCACGCTCGTGCTGCCTTCAAAAAAGGCGAACTCGGCAATTTGCAGTACCTGGAAGCGATGCGTAATGAGATACGGCTGGCGATAAAAAAACAGGAGGAAATTGGGCTGGACGTACTCGTGCATGGGGAACCTGAGCGCAACGACATGGTGGAATATTTCGGCGAGCAATTGTGGGGTTACGCTTTTACCGAGAATGGCTGGGTGCAAAGCTACGGTTCCCGTTGCGTGAAGCCACCTGTTCTATATGGCGATATCTACCGGCCCGAGCCCATGACGGTGGACTGGATTCAGTTCGCGCAGAGCCAGACCGAGAAGCCCGTCAAGGGCATGCTGACCGGCCCGATAACGATGCTGATGTGGTCGTTCGTGCGTGACGACCAGCCGCGTTCGCTTACGGCCCTCCAGCTTGCGCTCGCCATCCGGGACGAAGTTGTGGACCTGGAGCAGGCTGGCATAGGCATTATTCAGATTGACGAGCCTGCTTTTCGCGAGGGGCTGCCATTGAAAAAACGTGATTGGAACGGATATTTTCAATGGGCAGTGGAAGCATTCCGTGTCGCCAGCTCGGGTGTAAGGGATGATACGCAGATACACACCCATATGTGTTATTCGGAGTTCAACGATATCCTGCCCGCCATTGCCGACATGGATGCGGACGTGATTACCATCGAAACCTCCCGCTCACGCATGGAATTGCTCGATGGCTTCGGCCATTTCAAATATCCCAACGAGATAGGTCCCGGCGTCTATGACATCCATTCGCCGCGGATTCCTCAAACCGCCGAGATGCTCGAACTGCTGGAGAAAGCCTGTCTGGTGATCGATCCAGGGCAACTCTGGGTGAACCCCGACTGCGGCCTGAAGACGCGAAACTGGCCGGAAGTGACCACGGCATTGGAAAGAATGGTCGAAGCAGCGCGCCTGTTACGCGCTCGGTTGGAGGTTTCGAAAACCGGGTCCGCTAGCGCCGTGGCATGAGCTGATCAAAAACGAAGATCCCATCAAGCCAGCATGACGACCAGAAGTGGGTATTCTCTTTCCTCGTGAACGATACTTTAAAAACGATACCGGGCATTGCCCTGTATCGTTTTTTTAGATGTTCTATTTCCCGTAAACGATATTTTAAACCCTAAAGTAGGCCGGGCTATGCCCGGTATCATTTTTTAATTGTCGGGCGCAGCCTGACCTACTTCACCTTATATGGTAGTGTCAGAAACTCTGTGTTTTTGCGGCACAGGGTTAAGTCGCAACTCCTTGGAATGGAATCGCGCCCCGAAGCGTCGAAGGGCCTCGCAAAGCGGAGGTCGGGCAACGTAGGAGATGCCGCGATCGCGTTCTACGCGCATCGGGGTGCGCTCCCGCTTCAAGGCCGCACCAGCTCTTCACGTCACAAACCACGCGCTCCACCCAGTTCAACCACCCAATTCAGGTTAAGCGCATCGGGCCGCTGCTATAAGCAAAGACGGGATTTTCGCCGTTGATTTACTTCTTCCCGGCGTCATTGACCGCAGCCTTGAGTGTCGCGCCCGGCTTGAATGCCGGAATCCTGGACGCGGCAATCTCCAGCTCTTCACCCGTCCTCGGGTTGCGGCCGGTGCGCGCAGCACGTTCGCGTACTTCAAAAGACCCGAACCCGGGCAATGAAAGTGAATCCCCTTTTTGTAGCGTATCCGAAATAATTTCGACCAGTGCGCCAACGGTGCGGCTCGCGTCGGCTTTGCTGCAGCCAGTCTTGGTGGCTATTGCTTCAATAAATTCAGTCTTATTCATATTTGAGAACTCCATTTTTAGTATTGGTTAATCGGGCTTACGACATTCCCTGATGGAGATGATGAAATAGCTCTACGGATTTCCATGGCTTGTTCTTTAACGCGCCTGAGCGACAGGCACGGTGCTCAGGCTTGTCGTGTAGCAGAACGGCATCCCATTCCCTACGCCCCCCGGATTCTATTGGTTCCGGCAGAGGCGATGGCGACCGTATTATGCCCATATCCGCGGTTCAAGGTATCCAGCGCTTCCATTGGTCTTTCCGACTTCTCACCGGTGCTCATGTTGGATGAGCAAACCCCGGCTTACGAATCTCGAAGATTTTCGGCTATTCACACTCCCGCCATCTGGTAATAGACCGACAGTGGGCGCTGTAGCGGTGCAAGTCTACAGCGTATCGGGTGCGCATGAAAAGCTCTCAAGTTGAAGCAACGGTGCAACTTTTAGTACGCCGCTAGCAAAACAGGTGCCGCGCTGCAGCCGTTTTGTTGTCACGCGAACTCAACGATCATCCGCCAGTTCTATCCGGTGCCTCAATCGGTACGCGGGCCCTGGCGGCGAGCTCCTTGAGCAGCACGGCGGCCGGAGCCGGCCTATCTCCCGGCGTTTCCACCGGAGAAGGCGCTAGTGGCTGCAGGAGATCGCCTTTTCCCTGCGGATCATGAAGCCAGAGAGCCTGAACGTAGAGTCCGGGAACGCTGAGAAGCCGCAGTTCAAAACCGCCTTGTCCCACTTCCGGAAACTCCCTCACCGCACGCATTGCCTTCGCGCTCGAGTCGACGAAGCGGCCTTCATTGAAAGCCGAGAAAACCTGCTCCTCCCGGGGTCCGGCAACCGTCTCGGCGGAAGCGAGGACATTGTCGCCCTCCTGTACGAGGTAGCGCCATCCGGTTGGCTTGGCAGCATCGAGACCGTTTCCGGCCGCAAGGTCGGTGAGGCCCAATGTGAATACCTGATGCGGCTCGGTGAGCTGCAGAGGCCCGGTAGCATTGCGTAGGGCGGGAGTTCTGAATGCGCGGTTCCTGCTCAAGTCCAGGAAAATGGAATGCACGGCATCCAGCGCCTGTTGTGGAGGTTTTGGAGCGATAAAGGCCATCTAAAACTCCTCAGTATTGAGTGTAGTAAGTATGGGTCCACGTCCCCGACCCTTTGTAGGCAGTCTGCAGGGTCGCGTAATTGACGTCCGAGCGGCCGTAGATCGGATCGTCAACCGATACGTAATCGATACCCCCCGCGCTATATTGCCCCATGATGATCAGGAAGTGGGCGCCGCCGCCCGACCAGGCCACCCGGATCCCCAGCGGACGCGCGAAGGTTACCTCGTCGTCGATCTGGGCGGTAGTGGCTATGCCGCCCACCCAGTGGTCGAAGTGGCCCACCACCGCGAGTGCCTGGTCGAGAAAGCCGTAGACGTTGCAGGGGCCGGATGCACCTGCGCCGCAACAGTCGGTTCGTGCCAGTTCGCCATTGGCCACGGCGCACTGCTGCCAGCCGCTACCCGGCTGGTAGAACAGGGCGACGCTGGTGGCTGTTGCCGCCCAGCACCAGTTCGATTGCTGCTGAGGCTGCATGAAGAAGTACATTTCGTCGAGCCACCAGATCGTATCGATGTGGTGCTCGATTCCCACGACAAGGGCATCGAGTGTGTCGGGGTCGATGTGGTGATCGGTTCCCACGACAAAGACATCGAGTATGTCGGGGTAGCGGCTTAATGCATTGATCGAGGTCCCCCGCGCGATGACCGGAAAAGCCCGAATCATACCGTGCCGGTTCCAGGGGCTCAATGCATTGATCGCGGATCCCGGCGCGACGCCGCCTGCGGCGATCTGGAACCAGGAGCCCCAGCCGGTGCTGGCGTCCCACGAGATGCTGAAGGCGCCGTGGTTCGGGCCCACGACGAAGACATCAAGGTGATTGGGATAGCGCGACACGACGCTGATGGACGTGTCGGGTGCGGCTAAGCCGCCCTCCACCACAAACCAGTTCTGAGCCCAACCGCCGTTGGCGTCCCACCAGATGCTGGCGATCTTATGGTCCGGGTCGACGACGAAGAGGTCCATGTGGGTCGGATAACGCGCTACGGCCGCAACCGAACTGTTCGGGGCGGCTACCCCGCCCGCGACCTGAAACCAGTTTGCCCACCCGGTGCTCGCATCCCACCAGGTGCTGAAGATGCCGTGATTGGACCCGACCGCAAAAAGGTCGATATGGTTAGGGTTGCGGGTCACCGCCGTGATTGACGTTCCGGCGGCGGCGACGCCGCCGCTGACAACGAACCAGTTCTCGGCCCATCCGCCGTTGGCATCCCACCAGATGCTGTAGATTTTGTGGTCCGATCCGACGACGAACAAGTCCAGGTGGTTGGGGTTTCGGGCGATGGCCGCGACGGAAGTCGCCGGCGCCGCCGTAAGGTTGGAAACACGGAACCAGCCGTTGGCCCACCCTCCGTTCGCGTCCCACCAGGTGCTGTAGATTTTGTGGTCCGATCCCACAACGAAAAGATCGAAGTGGTCAGGATTGCGGGCGACGACGGTGACGGTCGTCCCCGGCGCCGCGATGCCGCCGGCAACCTGGAACCAGTTCGACCATCCCGTGGAGATATCCCACCACGCGCTGTAAATTCCGTGGTCGGTGCCCACGCAAAAGATATCGAGATGCTGTGGATACCTCGCAATCGACGTAATAGAAGTCGACGGTGCCGCAACGCCGCCACTGACGCCAACCCAGTTCGGTGCCCAGCCCATTGTCTACTCCTTCCGTTAATATTCGTGTCCCAAAAAGTAGGACCTTATGTATCAGGAAAAACAAACGCTCTTTTTCATATGTGTGCGCATCACTCCAGCAAGATCAATCAGATCCAGTTCAAGCATATGTATATGCTTGATTATCAGAAATCTTTTACACGGTTCTCGTAAAGCCAGTTTTAGCGAATGACTCTGTCTCTCATGATTGCCTCTTGCTCAGGCCCAGCTTTGGTTCGATATCGAAACATAAAGGACTACTATTATCTGGAGCCATTCATTATTTATATATTGAAAGTGGGAAATTACAAATATGAAATACCTATACTTCGTTTCGATGGGTTCAGACCCACTGCTGTCCCACAAAACCGCTAAAAAAGGCCTGAATATCCTTTGTTGATTTACAATGAGTTTCTCGACAACTCATTGAAAGGCAAAGGGGTCCAGGCCATGGCGCATTGCAATACGGTTTTCTTGCAATTGCTTAAAATAGTTGGCAGACGTGAATTTGAAGCGATCGCTTCTTTGCATCACCAAGGGCAGAGTTTGCGTGATATTGAAACCAACCTGCAAGCACAACGCCAGCACAGCTATCACTTGGGCAGTGCGCCCATTGCCCGTTCCAGTCTGGCACGCCTGAATAACCAGCAGCCCGCCAGTTGTTACGAAGCGCTGTTCTACCGCCTTATGAGCGCTGCCTCAAGCGGGCGCCCAAGCACGGCTTTCGCTTTAAGAATCCGCTTTATGCGCTGGATGCTTCTCTCATTGATCTATCGCTCAAGCTTTTTCCCTGGTCGCACTACGCGTTGGGAAAAGGCGCCATGAAGTTACAGATTGGACTGGATTTAAGAGGCAATCTACCCGCATTTGCCACAGTAACGGAGAGCAGGAAGGCAGATAGCGAGTGCGCCAAACTGATTGCCTTGCCCAAAGGCAGTATTGTGGTATGTGATCGCGGCTACAATGATTATTCCTGGTACAAGTTACTGACCGGGCAGGGAGTCTTTTACGTGACCCGCCAACGGGGCAACGCCACCTATGAAGTTATTGAACGGCGTGCCGTTTCTGTTCATTCGGGCGTCATCAGTGATGCAGTCATTCGCTTCAATTCGCACCGCTCGCGCCGGAAGGATCTGCCCAACGTGCGCCAAGTGGTCTACCAGGATGCGCAAACACAACGGGAATATATCTTTATCACCAACCACTTCAAGCTGTCCACGCAAACTATTGCTGCCATTTATAAACAGCGCTGGCAAGTGGAGTTGTTTTTTAAATGGATCAAGCAAAACCTCAAGATCAAATCGTTTTTGGGCACCAGCAAAAATGCCGTGATGACTCAAATCTGGATTGCCATGTGCGTCTATTTGCTGTTGGCATTCATCAAATTCAGTCATCAGGTAGCAGTATCCCAGCAACAAATCCTGAGGTTGCTCGCACTTAGCTACGCGGCTGGTAAGAGATAAAACCCCGGTGGGCCAGCCCTCGGGGTTTTCCTCTTTTTCGGGTAAACGTCCAGAAGTGACCCGCCTGTGGTTTCGAACTGTCCGGTTTTCGGGGAAACGTCATACAATAGGGGCATGACCGACGATCAATGACCGACAAAAGGGGAGAAGATGGATACGCCATTTAGGTTGGTGCCTGACAGGATTTCTAATGACACGGTAGAGATGCCAAAATGAGGTATTTGGCAGCAATGTTAATAGCAATCTTTTCCACAAGCTCAAGTGCGGAATGGGTACAGTTTGCACTTGGCACTACCGGACCTGCTTATTACGATAAGAGCAGAATAAGGGACTTGGGAAACGGTGTTATTTCTGTATGGGAAAAATTTGTGGTAACAGATGATGTTTTAAAAAAATCAATTGAAATGGACCCATCTTTTAAGGACTACCGCTACACCGTAACCAGGGGAAATATAAATTGTAATGAACATAAGTTTGCCAGGACGGCTATGTATGCCTATAGTACAAACAGAGCTCCTTTTTTTTCATATTCTTATATAGAAAAAGATATTGAATACATAGATATAGTACCGCGGAGCATGTCGGAAGAATTAATGACACTTTTATGTCCCAAGAAATGAAAGGCGCAGGTTAAATGGGATAGAACAAGCTAAGGCCGAATATGAAATGAGGGTCTTTCATGAATTTGTTAAGGCCGCTCATTTTGAAGAGTGTCTGGTACCGATAGATCAGGAGAACTAAGAAGCCTCTGGTTTAATTATAAGGCGATCAAACTTCGCATCCTCGCCTCATTCCAGCCTTTTTTCAGGATGAAGCTAGACACCAGGAACATTCGCGACCCAACTCTATTTCCTGATCTTGAAGGGGCTTTGTCTCAAATTACCGCACTTTTGCCGATCGACGGACGGTGATGAAGAACTGGGGACAATCTGACCCCATAGATCAATAGATATAGGTCAACGCCTCTGTCGTCGTCAAGCCCCGTACCGTTTGGCGAATTGCGCCGAATTAAATGTAACCGAAAGGTATTCTGAGAAATAACGTTGCGCCATATTGAAGGTTACCGAAAAGGAGACCTTGATATGGTA